>JAIDSL010000096.1 GCA_029061255.1 Muribaculaceae bacterium | reverse complement strand
ATACAGTAAGATATCTCAACGCCGTCGGTGGCGGCGTTGTGCGTAAAATAGAAGGAAAAGTGGCATACGTCGACGAAGATGGTTTCGAGACGCCTGTCCTCGTAAATGAGCTCGTAGTAGTTCTCCCTGCCGGTCACGAGAAAAAAGCCGGAGGTCCCAACCTCTTTTTCGATCAGAAAGCCTTTGATGCTGCAAAAAACCGCACTTCTCAACCATCAAAGGAGATTCCTGCCCCGAATGCCCCGGCTCCACAACCGGAGAAAGTGGTGGAGACCGGCTATGGCGATAAATTGAACATAGCTATTGCATTCGAACCCATCTCAATCCGCGACCTCAGCAAATCAGATTTCAACGCCGTATTGGTCAACGATTCCAACTATTTCCTCTATTTTTCTTTCATGCGCCGCAGCGCAGATGAAAGAGGATGGCACACTGTCTATGCCGGAGAGGTAGCACCAAATGAACTTATCGATGTTGCAGTAATCCGCCACGGAGAACTGAACGACTATGAGAAAATAGCCCTTCAATATATTGCATATAAAAAAGAGAAGGAATTTGAGATGAAACCGGCTGCCACCATCAGCCGCCGACTCGACCTCTCGAAGTTTTTCAAACTCCATTGCTTCCGTCCCGGCATCTACTTTGAATCTCCCGTTATGGAGATTCCATTTGTAAAAGACGACCGCGCGCAGGCTGACATGACTTCATTAGTGTCAGAATATGCCGCGGCAATGTCTAATGCCCAACCAAAAGAGAATACACAAAAGAAGCAAGGGAGAGGGAAAGAACTAAGTCCACATAAGCTCTTGCCCCTGATAGAAGTGGACCTGCACATCGACTCCCTTGTTGACACCACTGCCGGAATGGAAAATAAAGATATGCTCCAGCTTCAGCTCGACACCGTCCGCAAGACAATGAAAGATAATTCCAAACGCAAAGGGCAAAAAATCGTTTTCATCCATGGCAAAGGCGACGGCGTTCTGCGCAAAGCTGTACGTGATCTCCTCAAGAAGGAATATCCACTCTGCGAACTTCAGGACGCATCATTCCAGGAATATGGCTTCGGGGCAACCCTCGTCACCATCCACGGCTAACCTATATTTGGCTATTTCAGATTTTTTTGTTAATTTTGCCAAATAATCCCAAAAGGACTCAAAAATAGCTTGATTGCGCCTGAAAAAATTGGCACGGTTATTGTTATTATAGAGTAACACAAACGTAGAACTTCGAAATATAGAAATAAACAGATAATAAAGAAATGAACGTAACGTTTGAAAAAATCGACGACGTAAACGGTATCGTTACCGTTGAGCTCGCTGCTGCTGACTATGCAGAAGGCGTGAAGAAAGCCCTCAAGAATATCGCGAAAAACCGTCCTGAACCCGGTTTCCGCCCGGGCAAGACTCCTACCGCCCTCATCCAGAAGAAATATGGAGAGGCTGTAAAATACGATGAAGTCAATAAAGCCACTTCTGAAGCGCTTTACAACTATATTAAGGAAAACAATCTTCGCGTGCTTGGAAACCCCGTGCCTGAAGCCGACGAAAAGTTCGACATCAAGAACGATGACTTCACTTTCAAGTTCCGTGTAGGTCTCGCTCCTGAAATCTCTTCCCCGGTCAGCAAGGAACTCACTGTTCCCTACTACAATATCGAAGCAACCGACGAGATGGTGACTACCCAGGACCAGAATCTTCGCCGCCGCTTCGGCAAGCAGGAATCAGGCGACACCGTAGAGAGCAACGCTGTAGTGAAAGGCATCATCACCGAGCTTAACGAAGATGGCACCGTTAAAGAGGGTGGCATCGTAGTTGAAAACGGCATCCTTGGCCCTGAGCACTTCAAGAGCGAAGACCAGAAGGCGATTTTTGTTGGCAAGAAAGTTGGCGACAAGTTTAGCTTCAATCCTTGGACTGCTGCCGACGGAAACGTTGTTGAACTTGCATCAATGCTCCATATCGACAAAGATGACGTAGAAAACCATAAGGGCGACTTCCAGTTTGAAGTCACCGACTCTATCGTGCTGCGTCCTGCTGAACTCGGTCAGGAATACTACGACCAGCTCTTTGGCAAAGACAATGTGAAGGACGAAGAGGAATACAAGAAGAGCGTGAAGGAAATGATTGAGGCTCAGCTCAGCAACGACAGCGACTACCGCTTCACTATTGACGCTAAAGACGCTATCCTCAAGGCTGTAGGTGAAATCACTCTTCCCGATGCAGTTCTTAAAGACTACCTGAAGCAGGCCAATGAAACCCTCAACGACGAAAACATCGATGAGGAATACGCGAAGGCTCGTCCGCAACTTGTATGGCAACTCGTGAGCGACAAGATCGCTGAGGCTCTTGAAGTGAAGCTTGAGCAGGAAGATGTAGTCGAGCTCGCCAAGGCTATCGCCCGCAACCAGTTTGCTCAGTATGGCATGCCCAATGTGCCTGAGG
>JAIDSL010000095.1 GCA_029061255.1 Muribaculaceae bacterium | reverse complement strand
GGATTATTGGGCGAAATATTGTTCGAGGGGCTCGGGGACTTCTCCGAGTTCGTCGTCCCAGCGTATTACTCCGTCGATCACGGTGCGCTTTGGGCGAATGGCATCAAGCCAGCGGAAATTCGGAAGATATTTCTGAGCTTTCTTGACGAGGAAGAGGGGAGTGGTGTTGCCAGTCACTTCCGGCCACATCTTGATTTTCTCTATCTGCTTGTTTTCCAAGTCGACTGTCATATAACTACTTTCTGCATCCACGAGTTTATTGAAAGAAGAGTCATTTTCCATCGGGAGCATAATCACCTGAACATTGCCATCGACATATAGACGCTTCAGATAATCATCTTCAAACCAAGCCTCCATCTTTTTCCCGGACAACTGATTGTAGAAGTCCTCATCTACGTATTCAGCCATAAATCCGGTCTTTGGCAGCAGAGCATGGTCAACGGTCGAATCGTTGAAATGCAAGATAATCTCTTCACCGTTCACCTGACGCTCACCATTCCAGACCACCGGTTTTCTCTTCATATACATCAGCGAGTCATTTTCATAGATTTCCAACGTATCAGCTACCCCTTGGATGTCTTGATTGAAGAAGCGAGCCCTTGGATATGCCTTCGCCACATGATAATCTCGAATTTCCTTAATAAGCATCTCAACTTCTTCTTCCTGATTTTGCGGAGCGGTGGAAGCTTGGCTTTGGGATGGTGCCGGACGAACAGGAACTACCGAATCTGTTGAAAGCTCTGCTATCTCTGCAACGGATATGCTATCGGAAATGGCAATGCTGTCAGGGGAAACGATGCTATCGGGGATAGCAATACTGTCAGAGATAGCAATGCTATCATTAACTATGATGCTATCAGTATCCACGATGCTCTCAGTAAATGCAATGCTGTCAGCGACATTTGTACTATCGGGAATCTGAGGACTCTCGGATATATCCTGGATTTGTTCAGGCTCTTTTGGAGTATGCTCTTCCTTTATCACGTTGAGCATAGTGGCAAGAAGAGACTTCATCTCCTCTTGTGATATAGGAGCCAGCATGTCTTCATCATCGTAATCCCACTCAAGATATTCAAAATCGTCTACAGTGAAGGGCTCTTTCACAAACCTTTCGGGATAGAACTTAGGCACACGGATGGTATCCTGCCTGATATAGGTGAAGATGGAATCAGCACGAAGAAACAGTGTGTCGGGACGCGAATACTCCTTCAGCAGAGGATACTCCGTGGCGAACGCCTCCTTGGTGGAGTCATTATACATTCCAAAGCCACTGATTAGAATGAGTTTATTGGCAGTGTCAGTGATAATGGTAGGTTGCCCCAACTTGGTGATATCCCTATACTGATATGCGCGGCTTATCCTTGTGGAGTTATCGTAGACGATAGAGTCACCCTCAAGGGTTGTAGCCCTTCCCAGCGAGTCCTTGTGAATGATGATGGAACGGTGTATCATATCAAGGTTTCCAGTCTGGGTATTATACCACCCCTTGCTTGTGTAGATGGTGTCGTTGGGACCGTAAATATCAGTAGGACTGTCAATACGCGCCATATGAGTGCCGGTATTGTAATAGAGGGTGTCGCTGAGGAGCGAGAAATTGTCTTTATGATTGATGAGCTCAACGTCGTAGAAGAACTCTGCGTCTTTTGTCTTGCTGTTGTATTGCCCGAATATAGAAGTCAGAGTGTTGACATCATCCTTCAGCAGACCTCCACAACCGTAGTAGCCTGTCTCAAGATCCACGTCATAGTCAAGAGTGTCTGTCAAGAGTTCACCGCTTGGATCCTTAAGCCTTACCTTGCTTTCAGAAGGACCATTAGTCAGCTTTGCCAACTTTGCATCTCCATTATAATAAAGCTGGTCAGCCCAAACGAAAAGGGTGTCGCCCTGCTCCATACGGATGTGTCCGAAAGCATCGAGGGAGTTGATCTCAGGATAATAGTAGGCGGAGTCGCAGAACATCCAGAGGGAACCCTGCCGGAATTTTACATTTCCGGTCACGATTTGTTTTTCTGTAGTGTCGTTCCAAGCAGGTTGGAGCTTATATAGACTGTCGGCATATTCAAGAAACACCTTATCGCTTTGATATCGGTTTTGAGAAGGAATCACCGGTTTGATAGGCTTGGTCGGAGCTGGACGGGTGTATGTCTCCTCTTTTTTTTGTGCGGCTTTTTTCCTCTGTTGTTGAGCGTATGCACTGAAAGCGATGTCGCCGAAAAAGATCAGCGACATCAGCCCTATTATCACTAATAATCCCTTTTGATACCGAGTCATTTACTTCTCTGCCTTCTCTTTCTCCCATCCGTCGTAGCGGAACTCGCAATTGTTCCATCCGTCGGAGATATGCACATATGTGTCTTTGATTTTCTGTTCCACCCAGTCTTTGATGATCTTTTCCCTGGTGGCGTTCTCATACATGCGCTTGAGCATGTTGTAGTCTTCAGCAAGGTTGGCTGAGTGTCCCGGGATTCGGGCTTGCAGCCTGACCATCACAGCCACTTCCTGGTTTTTCTTTTGGTCGGTCATGATGAAGGGCTCACTGATATCTCCCGGCTGCATGTTTTCGATTCTGCGGGCAATCTCCGGCGGGAGATCCTGCATCTCAAATCGGGTGGTGCCGAATCTTTCGCTCTCCTGATTGGAGTTGATCATGATGCCCTTATTGTTTTTCGAATCCTTGTCTTGGCTGAAGAATCTTACACTCTCATCAAATGTGAACTGATTGGCAGCTATCTCTTTTCTTATGGAGTCAAGACGCATTGTGGCATCGCGGAGATCCTTCTCGTTGACCTTAGGCTTGAGCAAGATATGGCGCACATTCACCTCATCGCCCTTGCGGTCGATAAACTGGATGATATGGAAACCGAATTCAGTCTCCACGATGCGGCTGACTTTCTTAGGATCGTTGAGGTTGAAGGCGACATTGGCAAACTCCGGGACATATGTAGAGCGAGTAGTATATCCCAGCTCTCCACCTCTTGGGGCACTTACCGGGTCTTCACTATATAAGATAGCGAGGGTGGAGAAATCTGATTCACCTTTGTTGACACGATCTGTGAA
The DNA here is from genome assembly GCA_029061255.1 of Muribaculaceae bacterium. GTDB lineage: Bacteria > Bacteroidota > Bacteroidia > Bacteroidales > Muribaculaceae > Lepagella. The sequence goes on along the minus strand of JAIDSL010000095.1, from coordinate 5,828 downwards.
ATCACGGAGACGTGCCTTTACATCCTCAATTTCCTGCTTTGGAATCAACGGATTGAGCTGCATGAGCTGCACTTCCACCTGCATGGGCACGTAGGGAATACTGTCGGCAGGGAGTTTTGCAAAATATTTCTTCACGTCATTAGGAGTAGCCTTCACATTCTTGGTGAGATTATCCTGCACTTGCTCCTTGATGAAGTTTGCCTTCATCTTCTCCATCACATCGTCGCGGATAGCGTTCCAGGGCTTGCGGAACATTTCCTCTACTTTCTCACGGCTACCGAGCCCCTTCACAAACCAATTCATCTGCATCTCGACGCGCGATGACAGCTGGCTTGCAGGAGCCTCGATCGTGTCGAGCTTTCCTTGGTGGAGATACAACTTCTCGACAGCGAGTTGCTCAGGAATCACACAGTAAGGATCGCCACCGGGGCTGACGCCCATACTTCGCATCTCGGAATAAGCCTCTTCGATCTCAGACTTATAGATAGCGTTGTCACCGACTATCCATGCTACTTCGTCGATCACGTTTTTTTTCGGGCCTGTGCTTGTGTCAGCCTTTGCCGCAATCCCTATAGAAATGAGAGCGGCAGCGGCGAGGCCTATTGTAGTTAAAGTCTTTTTCATTTGTTCTGAATGATGTATGTGCCTTCTTTCAAAATATTTTTTTCAATTGCCGATGAGCGAAGAGCCTTAATGAGTCCAGACTCATAGTCGGCAAGATGCCGGGCCTTCATTCTGTCTTCAATGATTGGGGCTGCATATTCTTCGGGCATAATAGTGCCGCTTTTCCTGAAGTCGGTCAGGTGAAGGATATATACAGTGCCATTGAGTTCAGTCTCAAAGTCAACGGTATTCTCAACAAACCGGTCGCCATCACCAAGTCTATGAGGGATCTCTCCTGCAATAGCATCGAAATCAACCCATTGATCGGCGAAATACCTGAAAGCGGTAGCTTCGCGTCGACCGGTGTTTTCTAATGCATCGTAAGAGTCAGGGTCGGCATTCTTCATCCATTGGCGGATGTCGTCGATATATTTAGAAGAGGCTGGCACCCTGATATACAAACCTTTCACGATAGGACGCTCCAGCCTCAACTCCCTGGCATGCTCCTTATAATAGGCTTTCACACCATCCATATCTACAGGCTGGACTCCATTGCGTCGCATTTTCCTGCGGTATGAATCGGCGATAAGGCTTCTCCTATAGTTGTCGGTCAGAGAGTTGATACGATCCATATCATCAATCTGGCTGGCAGCAAGGTCTTCTATAAGGAATCCTTCGATCCATTGGTCGGCTATTTTCTTGATGAGAGAAGCACTGTCTGCCGAGCTGATGCCGGGAGGAATTTGCCGGATGATATCAGACAACAACAAAACGGAATCGCGGTATTGAGCCACGATATCACTGTCGGTCACAACAGAATTGCTATGTCCACGTCCGCAACCGACTGCTATTCCGATGCTGCTCAGAAGTATTAGGGCGTTTCTTCTCATCTAATGAGCAAAATTACAAAAAAAAAACGATATTGCAAAATCGTTTTGCGTTTTGCGTTGGGCGTTTTGCGGGTATTGCCGCGCGATGATACGTGATTAACTTTAAAGCCCTTGGAAAGAATTGATTTTCCAAGGGCTTTTATGGCAGGGATTGAAGTCTTATTTTACTTTTCGGAGTACCTTTTCGTTGACAGTGACGGGATAACGAGCTTTCAGGTTTTCTACCCAGTCGCGTTCAAGCTGATTCTGATAATCACTCGTCACAAGGCTTTTTACGTCGGTCATAGTCTCCGGCGCGTCGAGCAACTTCGGCTCAAATATAAAATAGACGGTGTATTTCTTATTATTGGGTTTCACCGGCTCGCCACCGAAGATCACGTTGTCGACCATCGCATTCTGCCCTTCTTCCATTAGAATGCGGTCGAGAGTGGCTTTTCCTACGAATTGCTTCCTGAGCGCCTTCAGGCCGTTGTCGTCAGATACTTCCCTGAGAGCAGTCCTTACAAGCCCTGCGACGGAGTCATTTGCAGCTTGGACGAGGATACCCTTTACGTGCGGTTTTGTCCATTTGTAGTCGTCCTTATGGGCGTTGAAATAATCGGTGAGTCCTGCTTCATCCTTTGCAGCCTTGTCCCAGACTTCGCGAAGACTTGCCTCGTAGAGAAGTGAACCCTCACGATATTCATTCAAAAGGTTGCGATAGTCAGGCTCATTAGCGTAAAGCCAATCGTATTCAGCGTTTTTCAGCTCTTCGCTGCTTATCGTGTTGATGTCTGCTGTCTTAAATGTCTTTTTGTGTTTCTTGCGGAGCTTGTCGATCAGATTTTTCTCCACGAGGGCATAGCGTTCATCCTGCGGATTTGCAATGCGCTTCAAGACGGTAGGTTTCATTTCTTCCAGACTTGCCGGAGCCTTGGCATCGAGTTTGCGGATCACGTGCCAACCATACTGGCTCCTGACGGGACTGGAGATCTCATTCACTTGGATTGCAAAAGAGGCAGAATCGAATGGCTCCACCATCATTCCTGCGCCAAACCAATTGAGCTTGCCTCCTTGGCGACCGGAACCTTTGTCGTCGCTGAGTTCACGGGCAAGGTCTTCAAATTTTTCAGGATTTGCGACAACAACGCTGTAGATACTGTCGATTGAAGCCTTGGCGGCAGCCTGCTGTTCAGCAGAAGCAGTAGGGGGCACCATTTTCATGATGTGCTCTACGAGCACTGTGCCACGTGCAGGGCGATGCTTGCCACCTTTCAGGATATGGAAACCTTGCGGAGACTCCACAATTTCAGAAATCTCACCGGGAGCAAGAGTATATGCAGCTTTCTCAAATGCATATGGGAATCTGCCTGCCACTATGTAGCCCATTCTGCCTCCGACATTGCTGCTTGCACGGTCCACTGAATATTTCGCTGCCAATTCTGCGAAGTCGCCTCCATTGAGGAGAACCCCGCGCAGGGAGTCGGCCTGGGCCCTTGACGCTTCAATATCTTGGTCGGTGACTCCTTTTGCAAGCATAATATGGAATGCCTCCACTTCTTCGCGAGAAAGGTCGAAAGCCTCTTTCACGAGGGAGTTGAGAAAAAGAGAATCAGTCATATAAGGGGCGGCAAGGTCACTCTTATACTGGTTCATCTCCTTTTGGAAAGATGAAGCAGTGTCAAGTTTTTGAGAGAGAGCGTCGGCTACCTTGAGCTTATAGACCTTAAACATTTCAGCATATTCCTCAAGACTTTGCGGGTCTACCTGCTGCTGTTGATTCTTATGGTAGAGGTACTCGAATTCGGAGCGTGGCACGTCCACGCCGTTGACCGTCATGATCACTTCATCTTTCGCGGCAGCGAGGAAGGCTGTCGCAGAGATGATTGCTAATGCAGCTATGTGCGTTCTTTTCATTGTTTTTCGATGTGATAAAAATCAAAAAAGGAGGAAGCCTTTTGCTTCCTCCTCTTATAACGTAGTATTCTACTAAAAATTGTATTAAGTTTTAGGTTTTCATCGTTTTCGACGATTTCTTCGTTTTATGCGTCAGCCTGGTTGAGTCCCGGATTTTGCGCAAGTTTGTCGAGCACGTACTGAGCAGTCACCTCAAATTTCTTAGTCTTCGAGGATGGCACCTCATACATGGCATCGACCATGACAGTCTCTACAATGCTTCGTAGGCCACGGGCACCGAGTTTGTATTCGATAGCCTTGTCCACTATAGTGTCAAGCGCTTCATCTGTGAACTCGAGCTCCACACCGTCCATCTCAAACAGTTTCTTATACTGGCGGATGATGGCATTCTTAGGCTCTACGAGAATCCTTCTGAGTGCTTCGCGGTCGAGAGGGTCGAGAGCTGTAAGCACAGGGAGGCGACCGATGATCTCGGGGATGAGGCCAAACGATTTCAGGTCTTGCGGCATCACATAGCGCATGAGATTCTCCCGCTTTTTCTTTGCGTCGCTGCTGTTTTGCCCATAGCCCACAGTGTGAGTATTGAGGCGGGCGGCAATCTTGCGCTCGATGCCGTCGAATGCACCACCGCAAACAAAGAGGATATTTTTGGTGTCGACCGGGATCATTTTCTGCTCCGGATGCTTGCGTCCGCCATTTGGGGGCACGAGCACCGTGGAGCCTTCGAGAAGCTTAAGCAGACCTTGCTGAACTCCTTCGCCGCTTACGTCGCGGGTGATGGAGGGGTTGTCGCTCTTTCGGGCAATCTTATCAATCTCGTCGATAAAGACGATGCCGCGCTCAGCTTTTGCCACATTATAATCGCAAGCCTGAAGGAGGCGGGTGAGAAGCGACTCGATGTCCTCGCCCACATAGCCGGCTTCAGTAAGCACTGTCGCATCTACTATGGTGAAAGGCACGTCAAGGAGCTTTGCGATAGTCTTGGCAAGAAGTGTCTTTCCTGTGCCGGTAGGGCCGACAAGAATCACATTCGACTTCTCAATGTCGACATCCTCGGCATCTTGCTTCCCTTCATCAAGGCGCTGGATGCGCTTGTAATGGTTGTAGACCGCAACAGCCATATATTTCTTTGCTTCGTCTTGCCCTATGATATATTGGTCAAGAAACTCCTTGATTTCCTTGGGTTTGGGAATGGAGTTGGAATCCTTTTTCTTAGGCTTTGACGATGTGCGCTGGGCGAGGGCGGCGCGTGAAGTCGTGTCGATATATTCGCAGCAGTCTGAGCAAAGAGCCAGACCCGGCATAATCTCCACGACCGGATTAGCGTCGGAATCAAACACACCGCACATGGCGCACTGTAGTCCTGAACCCTGTGTCTTTTTTGCCATGATAGATGGATTATTTCTTCTTTTCGTTGATGAGGATGCGGTCGATCATGCCATATTCCTTGGCTTCAGAGGCAATCATCCAGTAGTCGCGGTCGCTGTCGGCAGCCACTTTCTCAAGGCTCATGCCGCTATGCTCTGATATGATGCGGTAGAGTTCATCTTTAAGCTTGAGTATCTCGCGGGCAGTGATCTCGATATCAGAAGCCTGACCCTGAATGCCACCCATAGGCTGGTGGATCATCACGCGGCTGTGGGGGAGTGCAAAACGCTTGCCCTTTTCGCCGGCTACGAGGAGCACGGCAGCCATTGAAGCAGCCATGCCTGTGCATATTGTAGAGACATCGCTATTGACATACTGCATTGTGTCGTAGATGCCAAGGCCTGCGTAGACGGATCCGCCCGGCGAGTTGATGTAGAGGGAGATGTCCTTGTCAGGATCTACAGAATCGAGATATAGGAGCTGAGCCTGGATGATGTTTGCGCTCTGGTCTGTGACCTGAGTGCCGAGGAATATGATGCGGTCCATCATAAGGCGGGAGAACACATCCATCTGAGTGACGTTGAGCTGGCGCTCCTCAAGGATGTAGGGGTTCATATAGTCGGCTTGTGGCACTGCCACAGCGCCAGCCTGACGGTTGATGGCCTTCTGGTAGCCATCGAGCATATTGCTGTTGATGCCGAGATGCTTTACGGCAAATTTTTCAAATTCATTCATAGTCATAAGTTTAATTCATAATGCATACTTTATGATGCATAATAATATAGGCGGCGATGCAGAGATTCCCGCATCGCCGCCTCGGTATCATTTAATAATTAATCGTTAATAATTAATCATTAATAATTGTGATTATGCTTCGGCGGGAGCGAAGAGCTTGTTGAATTCTTCTACGCTGACATTTTTCTCGTCGAGAGTGACGGCATCTTTGATTGCGCCGTAGAGCTTGCTTTCGAAAGCCTGCTGGCGAACCTGGTCGCCCTGCTTGCCGTTGATGATCTCCTGAGCGTATTTCTCAAGGATATCCTCAGGCACATTGGGCATGCCATACTGAGC
>JAIDSL010000094.1 GCA_029061255.1 Muribaculaceae bacterium | reverse complement strand
GCCACTCTGTCTCGATCTGCGATTATCCTGTCATAGTGTGGAGTATTTCTTATTAAAAGGTCAGCCTCCGGGTCATTCTCAAGAAGCTTGATAGCAAGATAACGGGTGGCGAAATGCTGAGGAATATTGGGCGCAGCCTTAAGATCTGCCCGAAGGACATCCACACCAGCTTCTATCTCCGGACTCATCTTGACATGGATGTGCCTGATGTCAGGATGGTTCATTTCGTAGACTTCAATGACAGTGTCAAGAAGTTTATTAACGCCTCTTCCAGTCGCTGCTACGGTGGGAACTATTGGCACTCCAAGCATGGCTCCAAGTTCCTGGTATTTCAGGTTTGCTCCAGACTTCTCAAGCTCGTCAAACATATTGAGGGCTATCACCATTGGACGGTTCATGTCAATGAGTTCCGTAGTCATATAAAGATTGCGCTCAAGGTTTGATGCCACAATCACATTGACCATTACATCCGGTGTCTCATCGCGAAGATATCTGACCACGTACTGCTCCTCCGGACTATAGGCAGAAAGAGAATATGTGCCGGGTAGATCAACAATATTGATTCGATATCCTTTATAATTAAGGTGTCCTTTCTTGGCATCCACTGTCACTCCTGCATAGTTGCCGACATGCTCATTGGCACCACTGACAATATTGAAAAGCGAAGTTTTTCCGCAATTCGGGTTTCCAAGAAGGGCAACGTTTATGATTTTGTCATGGCGAACAGCATGCGATGCGTCCTCGTCGTGCATGGCAGTAGCTTTTTTTTCTGCTTTGTCAGCATCCGGTTCGTGCTCATGCCATTCCTGAACCGGCATAATCTCTATCATGGATGCTTCATTGCGACGAAGAGACACTTCATAGTCCATCAAAGCATACTTTACGGGATCCTGAAGAGGAGCATTGAGCATGCAAGTCACTTCACGCCCTCTGACAAATCCTATCTCCATCACCCTCTTGCGGAAGGCTCCATGGCCTAATATTTTGGTTATCACGCCGGTCTCACCCGGCTGAAGGTCGACTAATCTCATTTTGCTATATAGACTGATTCTAAATTACTGCAAAATTACAAAAAAATCGATAAACAAACAATACTCGTTTTTGAGTATTTATGAGATTTTGGCTGTTACTTTGCAAGTTCAATCACTTCACAGTCTCGCATATCAGAACCATCAATAGTCAGCTTTACCAAGGTTCTGACGCTATGCCATCCAAAAATTCCTGCGGCTCCGGGATTTATATGAAGCAACTGAAGCTCTTTGTCATATATTACTTTTAGAATATGGGAATGACCATCTACCATGAGGTTGATGTCGTTTTGCAAGAGCAAAGTTTTCATCCCTTTGCTCCATTTCCCCGGATATCCTCCTATATGAGTGAGAAGTACTTTTATATTCTCTACTTCGAAAATCTCAAGCTCCTTACATTTTCGACGCACCATACCATGGTCGATGTTTCCTGCTACCCCCCTCACTACGGGAACAATGTCTTGAAGCCTCTCTATTATAGTATAGTCTCCTATGTCACCAGCATGCCATACTTCATCGCAATCCTTGAAATGCTCGGCGTATCTATCATCCCAGCACCCGTGAGTATCACTTAAAATTCCTATTCGTTTCATAGCAGCAAATTTAGTAAAAAATCTCCAATTCCACGATTATATTAAAGAAATCAATAAAAAAATTCAAAAAAATCATCGAAAAATTTGGTGGTGTAAAAAATTTATCATAATTTTGCAGTGTATTACTACACCAATACACCACTACAGTGACTATTTAAGGTTGTTATTAAAGATAAAGATTATGATTACACTGACCAACGTCTCCTACCGCTACGCCGGAAGCAAAAGAGATTCCATCGCTGACTTCAGCATGGCTCTCTCTTCAGGAAAGATTGTAGGACTTCTCGGCGCCAACGGCGCAGGCAAGAGCACACTGCTCTATCTTATATCCGGTTTACTTCGCCCTACTTCAGGAGTAGTAAACGTAAACGGATTCAATCCATGGGATCGCAATCCTAAGTTCCTAAGCCAGATATTCCTCGTTCCGGAGGAAATCGATGTGCCATCCATCTCACTCGAAGCCTATGTCAAGGCCTACTCTCCATTCTATCCTAACTTCTCGGAAGAGTCAATGAAAGAGGCATTATTCCACTTTAACCTCTCCCCTGACATTCACCTCGGGGCTCTTTCAATGGGTCAACGCAAGAAGGCATTCCTCGCATTTGCACTTGCATGCCACACACCGGTACTGCTTATGGACGAACCGACAAACGGACTTGATATCCCAGGCAAGAGTGAATTTCGTAAGGCTGTGGTGAAGAAAATGAACGACGAACGCACCATAAACATT
>JAIDSL010000093.1 GCA_029061255.1 Muribaculaceae bacterium | reverse complement strand
CAATAATTGGTGTTTATGGGCAAATATTTCTACTTTTTTTGACAAAATTAATAAAAACGATTGTTGTAAACAAATAGATAAGCCTCAACTTTGAAAATTTTTATTAATTTTGCATTTGAATTTGTATCCTTATTGGCTTTTCTAAGGAGAATAAAAGAAAAAATTGTGATAACAAAATCGATAAAGACATTCGGACGCTATTGTCTGTTCATGACTCAGGTCTTCCGCACGCCTGATAAGTGGAAGGTATTTTTCAAGCAACTCATCACTGAGATAGCTCAGTTGGGTGTTGATTCAATACCTCTGGTTGTTATTATATCTATATTCATAGGGGCTGTCATAGCCATTCAGATGACCATCAACATTGTCTCCCCTCTTATTCCAAGTTATGCCACAGGCTTGACAACCCGAGAAATCTTGATTCTCGAATTTTCTTCGACAATGATGTGTCTCATACTTGCCGGTAAAGTCGGTTCTAACATCGCGTCAGAGATAGGCACGATGAGAGTGACCGAACAGATAGATGCTATGGATATCATGGGAATCAATTCTGCTAATTTCATAGTGCTTCCAAAGGTGATAGGGTTTGTGCTTTTTGTGCCAATCCTTTGCATCCTTTCTATGTTTGTTGGTCTTTGGGGTGGATGGCTTGTAGCGGAGTTTACAGATATGCTGACTGTGGAAAACTATGTTTTCGGTATCCAATCGTTTTTCAATGAATGGTATATCTGGTATAGCCTTATAAAAACTACAATCTTTGCTTACATCATTACTTCGGTGGCCGCTTTTTATGGTTACAACGTGAAGGGTGGAGCGCTGGAAGTTGGTAAGGCAAGTACTAATGCTGTAGTGGCAAGTTCTATTTTGATTCTCCTTGCGGACGTAATCCTTACAAAACTACTGTTGCAATGATCGAAGTTAAGAATATTAGCAAATGGTTTGATGGCGTACAAGTACTCCACGGCATTTCAGCTGTTTTTGAGACAGGAAAGACTAATCTAATCATAGGTCAATCCGGATCCGGAAAGACAGTTCTACTGAAATGTCTTGTCGGTCTTCTTCGTCCTGAAGAAGGTGAGATCTATTATGATGGTAGATGCCTTAATACAATGAATTCGGATCAGCGCAAGGAATTGCGCATGGACATTGGTATGCTTTTTCAGGGATCTGCTTTGTTTGACAACGAAACTGTGCTTGGCAACGTTATGTTTCCGCTTAAGATGTTTTCTCCTTTGAGTAAACAGGAGCAACTTGAACGCGCTCATTTTTGCATCGAACGAGTTGGACTTAAAAATGCCGACAATAAGTTTCCTTCAGAAATATCCGGAGGTATGCAGAAGCGTGTTGCCATTGCAAGAGCGATAGCTCTTAATCCGAAGTATTTGTTCTGTGACGAACCTAACTCAGGACTTGATCCTCGCACATCGCTCTTGATCGATGATCTGCTCAGCGATATCACTCACGAATATCAGATGACGACGGTAATCAATACTCACGATATGAACTCGGTGCTGGGAATAGGAGAGCACATCATCTTTATCAACAAAGGTTTTTGTGACTGGTCAGGCAACGACAAGACCATATATAGGAGCGATAATAAGAGCCTGAATGATTTGGTGTTCGCGTCCACTTTGTTTAAGGAAGTGAAAGGGTATATGGAAAAGAATGCCAATAAATGATTAGATTGCGATAATATATATAAGGATACTCATCAGAAAAAGCAAAATTCAAAAGTATGGAAGAAAATGGTCGAAAGCCTGTCGGCGAGAAGAAGGATTACACTGAAGAGATCGAAAAGAGAGCAAAGGTCGTGTTCGACACTATGCGTCCGCGCGTGTCAGAAGAAGACTTTAATCGTCTTGTGGATGCCTTCGATGTGGCTCGGGTGGCGCACTCAAAGCAAAAGCGGAAGACCGGCGAACCATACATTTTTCATCCTATAGCAGTCGCAACGATAGCAGCTCAGGAGCTTAATCTTGATGTTGATTCTGTGATTGCCGCTTTTCTTCATGATGTGGTAGAGGATACTGACTGGACTGTGGACCAGATTCAGAAGCGTTTTGGCAATGATGTCGCGTTCCTCGTCCGGGTAGTGACGAAGCAGAAGAAGGAGAAGTATGAGATGTCGAAGCAGCTTGATAATTTCAAGCAGATGCTTACTTCTGTCCAGTATGACATACGTGCTCTTTTGGTAAAGCTTGCCGACCGACTTCACAATATGCGCACTCTATCTTCAATGCGTCCTGACAAACAGATGAAGATAGCCGGGGAGACTGACTATTTTTATGCTCCGCTCGCTACTCGCCTGGGTCTTTATAATGTAAAAACGGAGCTTGAGAATCTTTCGCTTCGCTTTCGTTGTCCGCATGAGTATGCTGAACTTACGGCAAGGATTGAGGCCGACATGAAGTCTAATCAAGCCCGACTTAAGATTTTTACCGACGAAATCTCCCATATATTGAAACGTGGAGGTATCAAATCAAGAGTGTTTGTAGAATATCGTCAGCCCTATTCACTTTGGCGAAAGATGAATAAATATGGCGACGACTTTGATCATCTGAAATATCGTCATTTCGTGGAGATTGTCTTCAAGAATGAGGAAGGTCAGTCTGAAAAGAATACAGCCTTGAAGATTTATTCCTTGCTAACCGACAGATTTAAGGAGAAGCCCGGAGGAATCTCAAATTATATTGACAGCCCGAAGGAAAATGGTTATCAGAGTTTCCATGTTAAGCTTCTGGCAGATTTTGGCAGATGGCAGGAGGTGCACATCAGTAGCGAGCGTATGGTGACAAACTCCCAGTATGGATTCTTGAGCGACAGCTCTGAGGGTAACATAAGGAGATGGATCAATAAGTTCCGTGCAAACCTTAGGGAAATATCCAAGAACGCCCATGAAGGAGGAAGTACTTTTATCGAGAATGTCGTCTCTTCTTTCTACAACGATGATATAATGACATTCACTCCTCAGGGTAAACCAATTGTATTGCCCCAGAAGTCAACTGTGCTTGATTTTGCGTATGAAATTCATTCAAAACTCGGTGAGAAAGCAAAGTTCGCTCGTATCAACGGGCGTCTTGCTTCCATCAAGACGCCCCTTCATAGAGGAGATATCGTGGAAGTGTTCACTGATGCTGAATGCCATCCTACTAAGGATTGGCTTGATGCCACAGTGACATACAAGGCGAGGAAAGCGATACGATCTTATATTTCGAAACTTCCGAAACCAAAGTATGACCGATGTCCGATATGTATGCCGATGCCGGGAGAGGAAGTGATAGGATTTCACAATACGGGTAGTCGGATCATGGTACATAAACGTGACTGTCCGGAAGTGATCAAGATGTCGTCACAACTCGGCGACAATATAGTAAGTGTTGATTTTGAGGCCAACGACACTCTTTATCCTGTCGAAATCGAGGTTGTGTGTGTCGACCGTCCGCACATGGTGATTGATTTGGTAGATTGTATTTCAAATAGTCTTAATCTTTCTATCGGAAGCATTAACACCAAGACTGTTGATAGTATTGCTACTATTCTCATAACATTCTCAGTGCACAGCTATGACGAACTCCGAATGGTGATGGAGCAGATCACAAATCTTCCTGACATAGATTCCGTCCGCGAGATAGTCTGATTAGTTTTGTATATCGTTCACAAAGGCTCACACGCGCAAAATGTCATCGCAGAAAGGTATCACTCCGGAGCGATGGGTCACAAAAAGTATTGTATGCGACCCTGTTCGTTGCGAGAGCCTTTGCATAAGCTGTTTCTCAGTCTCTTCGTCAAGAGCGGCACTTATCTCATCAAGCAGGAGTATTGCACCCGGTTTTAGAAGACCACGGGCTATTGCAATGCGCTGTGCTTGACCCTCGCTAAGTCCGTCGCCATGCTCCCCGCATGTGGTCTCGAGTCCAAATTTTAGATTAAAAACGAAATCGGCTGCCGCATCATGAAGAGCAGCTCTCATTTCTTCCTCTGTAGCGTCAGGCTTGGCTGTGCGTAGGTTATATCGGATAGTTCCGCTGAGCAAACTGTTTCCTTGTGGAACATATACAATCTGCCCTCTGGTAGCTGCAGAAACAGGTACGGATACCTCTTTATTTCCAGAATCTGAGAATATTTCTATTTCTCCTTCCTGAGGAGTGAGGAGCGCGAGAATCAGCCGTAGGAGAGTGCTCTTTCCGGCTCCGGTCTCACCCATTATAGCGGTATTGCTCCCGGGAGGGAAGATATGGTTGAATTTACTGATCACCGGACATTCTTTCCCAGGATAGCTGAAAGTTACATTGCGAAATGATATTCCGAGTGGGGAGGTGGTACCCGAAATTTCAGATTCGGAAGTTTCCTCTTCCTTGGGCAGCCTTTCAATTTCAAATATTCGTGAGAATGCCGTGTGTGATTGTATCAATCCTGGTAGTAGACGGGCAAGTTCGGCAAGTGGTCGCTGGATTTGACCCGCGAGCTGAAGGTAAGCGGTCATCATACCGAAAGAAATAGTGCCATTGTATAGACCGTGTATTCCCCATAGGAATGCTGCAAGATATCCTGATTCAAATCCCGCAATTACTGCAGTTCGTGAATACATGGTTATGTTTGCACGCTTGCGTATGATGCCGAATCTCGAATGGTGAAGTGCAGAAATTGCGTCGATGGTTCGGAGAGTTTGCCTGCATGTGATAAGAAGTATTCTATGCTGAAGGCTCTCCTGCATTTTTTCCTGAAGTCGGCTTTCTATATCACGTATACGCCGGGTCAAAACCTTCATTTTGCGGAAAAATATCTTCCCTGCGATTAAGAATAAAGGCAGTATGATGATGAGTGTGATTGCCAGCAAAGGGCTAAAATACCAAAGAAAGAAGAAGGCTCCTAAAAGCTGCACTGTGGCTATCATTATGGTCGGGACTGTCCGGCATAGACATTCTGCTGCCACACGGCAATCTTCAGTAAGGCGCGACAAAACCTCGCCGGAATGAAATTTCTCTTTCCCGTCCCATTTCGTTGACATAAGATGAGAAAATAGCCTTTTCTGAAGACGGTTTTTCATATCTGCTTCCGATAGCTCGGAGGTTCGGTTTCCTATGGCCGCACATATAAGCTCAATCATGAGCGCACAAACCAGCCCGGAGATACATAGCAAGAGATTACCCGAAGCATCACCTGTGGCAAGGTCAACGGCACGTTTACTCAGGGCCACAAATATCAGACCTGTTATTACACGTGCTATGCCGGCTGAAGCACTGATCGTAATCCGTCCATGAAAGCCACTCGTAATTCCCCAAATATATCTTATCATCTTAAATC
>JAIDSL010000092.1 GCA_029061255.1 Muribaculaceae bacterium | reverse complement strand
TAATTCGTCAGTGTGTGGACGCACGAGCCGTGCGTCCCTACAAAGACAATAATAATTCTTCATTCGCTAACTCCGTATTATTCTCAAAGTCATACGCTGTCATGCTCCTGATTGTATAATATAGGCTCCAGTAGGTCCTCATCGTATTTATGACTCCTCTTCTGGCATTGTTCTTCTCGCTTATGGCAGACATCATGTCGAGTATCCCAATCCTTCCCATGACGAACAGCTTCATTGCTACAGAATGCCTTTGTGTAGCCCTCCGGTCGGTAAGTGACGCGATATTCACTTTTCTTGCTTGCATATTGAACTGCATCACCAATTTCTCTACATTCTGGGTGAAATCGTTCATTCCCTGTGTGGCTGTGGTCTCGGCAAGTGCAAGTTGCGATTTCGCCTCTTTCACCTTTCCGCGACCTCGCCCCCAGTCAAGAATCGGCACAGAAAGGGTGACGCTTGCATATTCCTGATGCATGAGATTTCTTAGCGACTGACTGATATCCTTTCCCGTCTGCGAGAGACCGAATTGAACATAGAGGTCAGCCTTCATCCTCGCGTTTGCTTTCGCATAAGCAAGGTTACTTTCACTCTGCTTCACGATTCGGTTGTAATACTCCGGATCCGGACTGTTGCTCAGCGCAAGCTCCATTGCTTTTGCTAAAGGCACATCGAAATCCGGGACGCTGTCAGGAACAGTCAAACCAATCTCAATGTTATCATCAAGACCGAGAAACGACCGTATGCTCTGCTGTGCTTCACGGAGGTTGATCTCTGCGTCCATCACGTTAGTCTCTTCATTCAATCGGTTGATCTCAAGTTGAAGCATCTCGTTTTCAGTTATGGTCCCAATCTCATAGCGCCCTTTCGCCATGCGGTAGAGAGTGTCGGCAGAAGCGAAATTCTGGCGTGCCATATCCAGTTCTGTTTGTGCCGAGGCAAGTAAGAAAAAGTGATTGCAGGTCGTAGCTGAAATCACTTCCAGAGTCTCTGCATATTGTTTCTTTGCCTCGCGATAGCGAATCGGCTCTATTTTCCTGTCCCATTTCAGCGAGTTATAACCGAAAAGACTCTGCTGATATCCGATCACAAGTGGCTGGCTACTGTATGCCGTCGTCCCGTGCTGAAACTCGTCAAGTCGGTTAAGCGAGCTTTTCAGGAAGAAACTTCCTCCCGTAAGACTAATATTTTGGTTTATCTTTAGAGTAAGATCCGCACCAAACTGATCTTGCCGGATAAACATGGCGGTGCCGTCAGACTGAGTGATCTTATTCATCTCCTTATTTATATAAGGTGAAGACGTAAGAGTGACAGAAGGGAGATAGTTCGCTTTGTAGTATCGGTAGTTCCAATAAGCGGAGAGGAACGTATTGCGTGCACTTTGTGCCGATGGCGAGTTCTCACGCGCAAGTCTGATTGCTCCCTCAATGGTCAATGTCAAGCTATCGGTCTCTACAGCTGACATGTTTCCGCAGGCGAGTATCAAAACTATAATGATGATTGTTTTCTTCATTGCTTTGTGATTTATACTGCAAAGATATCTTCTTCTTTTAAAACCGCAATGAAAACAGACTTCTTGAAACGCAGATTGGATGAAAATCATACACTCCATCGTATGAAAATCATACACTTTTGGGATAATAGCGATTAATTTGATGGGGGAGATACATCATTTTAGAGATTTTTATTAATTTTGCATCGTGCATTATGAATTATGAATTAAAGAAAGAATATGAATTATGGTACCATCCTGATTGTCGATGACAATCCAGCCATTCTCACAGCCTTGAAGATTTGTCTGGCCAAGGTGTTCGAGCAGATTCTTACCCTCACGGAGCCCGAGAACATACTCATCACCCTGCGTCAGGAACATGTCGATGTGATCCTTCTCGACATGAACTTCTCAAATGGTGTCAATTCCGGCCAGGACGGCATGATATGGCTCTCTTCCATCAAGCGCCGGCATCCGGATATTCCGGTGGTTCTTATTACAGCCTATGCCGACGTAAAACTCGCCGTCAGGGGACTGAAGAACGGAGCCGCAGACTTCGTCACAAAACCCTGGGACAACGACGAACTGATCAGAATACTTAAGGATGCCATCGATAAGTCAAAGGAAGTGGTTCCGCTTCACGAGATAGAACGCGAACACATTAAGAAGGTTGTGGATAAATGCCATGGCAACATGAGTAAGGCTGCTGATATGCTCGGCATCACACGTCAGACTCTTTATAGAAAATATCAACCGTGATTGCTGCCTGTGCTGTCATTGCGGTGGCTATAGCAATTGCCATCTGGATATATCGTCATCAGTGCCTCCTACGTGATAGGGCAGCGCTGATGCGCGACGCTATCCGACATCGTGATTTCTCATTCAAACTGCCTGTAAAAGGGCTCCTTTTCGGCGAGCGCGCCCTGCAAAAAGCTCTCAATGAAATGGGTCATGACATTGAAAAACTGGAGGCTCACAACGAAGTGGAATCATGGCAAAAGCTCACGCGTGTACTCACACATGAGATAATGAATGTCATTGCCCCAATACAAAGCATAAGTCAGGCATACCTTCAGGATCCGGATATAAAATCCACGCCCTATGAGGAAGGCCTTCAGGCCATCCTTGATTCAAGTTCCGGCCTCGCGGTCTTCGTCAGCAACTATCGCAAGATGACACAGCTGCAGGAACCGGTGATGAAAGACATTGACTTCAATTCTTTTTGCAGTGGACTTGCTGTGCTTTATCCTGAACTAAGATGGGAGTTGACACTACCGGCTAACCTTACATTAAAAGCTGATGAGGACCTTCTTCACCAAGTTTTCATTAACCTTGTGAAAAATGCGAAAGAAGCAGATGCTAAGTCAGTCGGAATTCGATATGAAAAAACGTCATTATTGATCAGCAACGATGGTCATGTGATTCCCGATGATGTAGCCCGCGAAATTTTCATCCCATTCTTCACCACTAAGCAGCACGGCAACGGAATAGGACTTTCCCTCTCACGCCAAGTACTTATGAGCCAAGGCTATCTTCTATCACTTGCTGAGCGCCCCGAAAGAAACTACAACGTCACCTTCATCCTCGAATGGTAAGGGTAGCATCGATATGGGAGGGCGGTTTCCCAACCGCCCCAAGCAGCCAACTGATGAGAATCCATTATGAATTTGCATTTGAGCGTAGCATCTTCATATAAGCATCAAGCTTTGCCTCAGCCGGATTCTGCTGTGGTGTCCAGAAGCGTGCGCCCTCAAGACCGTCAGGCAGATACTGCTGGGCAGCATAATGGTTCTTATAGTCATGTGCATACATATAGTCATGCCCATATCCCATATCCTTCATCAATGAAGTAGGAGCATTTCGAAGATGGAGTGGCACAGGAAGGTCCCCTGTCTTCCTTACCATGTCAAGGGCATTGTCAATTGAAAGATATGCTGAATTACTCTTCGGAGATGTTGCAAGATAGATAGTGCATTCAGCCAGTATTATCCTCCCTTCAGGCCATCCTATTTTGGCAAGAGCGTCGAAAGTGGCATTGGCAAGCAGCAATGCATTAGGATTGGCAAGCCCAATGTCTTCGGCTGCAAGAATGACGAGGCGCCGCGCAATAAACTTAGGATCTTCACCTCCCGCCACCATTCGTGCCAGCCAATAGATGGCTGCGTCCGGGTCACTACCACGTACCGACTTTATGAATGCTGATATTATGTCGTAATGCATTTCCCCGTTCCGGTCGTAGGCTGCAGGATTCACTTGAAGACAATTGGTGACAAACTCATCGTCTATCACTACCGGAGCACCCTCAGGCACACTATGCTCCAATAAGTCGAGAATATTCAGCAGCTTCCTCGCATCTCCTCCGGCAAACCGAAACAAAGCTTTAGTCGACTTGACTTCAACCTCCCTCTTGGAAAGCACGCGGTCGTTTTTTATCGCCCGTTCAAGAAGGATCTGAAGGTCTTCTTCCTCAAGCGATTTCAAAGTGTAGACCTGTGCGCGACTAAGCAACGGACGTATCACTTCAAAAGAAGGGTTTTCAGTGGTAGCTCCAATAAGAGTTACTACACCTTTTTCCACTGCTCCCAACAGGGAGTCCTGCTGAGCTTTATTGAAGCGGTGGATTTCATCTATGAAAAGAATCGGACGCCCCTTGGCAAACACACTTGACGCCTCACGGGTGCATCGATCAATTACATCCCTCACGTCTTTCACTCCCGATGTAACTGCACTCAGCGTAAAGAAAGGAACGTCGATCGTATTGGCGATGATGCGGGCAAGGGTAGTTTTTCCTACTCCGGGAGGTCCCCAGAGTATAAAGGAATTGATTTTCCCTGATTCTATCATATTGCGGATAATTCCCCCATCACCGACAAGATGTTTCTGCCCAATATAGTCGTCAAGGGTAGTAGGGCGCAACCGTTCAGCAAGAGGTTCAAAATTATTCATATGGCTATAATTAATTGTAAATTTTCCCCCTAACTCTTAACCCTTAACTCTTAACCCTTAACCTAAGCGTCTCTTCAAGCTTGTCAGGATATATGTCAGCCACAGCATTCACCACCATGTCACTGAAAGGCTCAATGTCAGAAGCCTTCAGGGTGCCGGCCACTCCAATCACGAACGTTCCGGCAGCCTTGCCTGCTTTTACTCCCTGCAGCGAATCTTCAAACACTGCGCATCTATGCGGATCCACACCAAGGGCCGCAGCAGCTGCCAGGTATCCTTCCGGATCAGGCTTGGAACATTTAACCTCGTCGCCGGTGATAATGACATCGAACTTTTCTTTAAAACCGGGCATATCGTTCCAAAGGTGAGCCATCTTCAGTCCGTTGCTGCTTGTCACAAGAGCAATTGGAATCCCCTTTTCTTTAAGAGCGTCAAGAAATGAAATTGCTCCGGGCAGAGCTTCATAGATCATCATTCCCTCAAGGCGTATCAGCTCCTTTGTCACATCTTCCCTGACATCCTCCTGGAAATACCTTTCAAGTATGTCTTCGAGAGTAGTGCCTTTAATCTTATAGGCAAAATTTTCGATTCCGGTAGGCCATTGGCGTTCTATGGCTTCCCAGATTTTTGTATATATTCTTTCGCTGTCTACCAGGACTCCGTCAAGGTCAAACAGGCATGCTATATCGTTTTTATTATTCATAATCTACAAAATTACAGAATTTTTATGAAGTGCAAAAAAAAATTATTAACTTTGTAGTGAAAACGTTCAGACGGCGGTTTTGTTTCGCCTCTGAAGATTGAATATATAAGGCAATGATAAAGGATATATCGCTGCGTGTTTCGCCTGAGACAGCCTCAACTCCGGAGTTGCTTGCGCCGAAAGTGTTTGGAGCCGCAGGTTGCAAAGTCAACGACTGGAGGATTGTTCGTAGGTCGATTGATGCGCGAAAACGTGACATAATCATTAATCTTACCGTAAGGGTGGCTTCCGGAGAAGATCGGAAGGTGCCTTCCGGCTATGTGCCCGTTGACTTTCCGAATGTCTCATCTTCTAAAGAGACAGTGGTAATCGTAGGGGCCGGACCTGCCGGACTATTTGCTGCTCTTGAATGCATTCGTCTTGGCATGAGGCCTATTGTAATTGAGCGTGGAAAAGATGTAGATTCAAGAAGGCTGGATATTGCCACTCTCAACAGAGAGCGGAAAATAGACCCTGAATCAAACTATTGCTTTGGCGAGGGTGGTGCCGGAACTTTTTCCGATGGAAAGTTATTCACAAGAAGCAAGAAGCGTGGCAATCCGGCAGAGGTGTTGTCGCTGCTTGTTCAGCATGGTGCAGACGAAAATATCCTGATAGACTCCCATCCTCACATCGGCAGCGATCGTCTTCCCGGAATAATGAAAAAAATACGGCAGACGATCATTGACTGTGGGGGAGACGTGCGATTCCAAACCAGAGTAGACCGTATTCTAATAGAAAATGGCAAGGCTATTGGGGTCGAGACATCTGATGGAGAGAAAATTCTTGGGAAGGCTGTAATTCTTGCTACAGGTCACTCCGCTCGCGATGTATATCGCAGTCTTGCTCGTGAAGGAGTGAAAATGGAAGCAAAAGGACTTGCCGTAGGTGTTCGTCTGGAGCATCCTCAGCGTCTTATAGATCAGATTCAATATCATAATCCAGCCGGACGCGGACGTTGGCTCCCCGCTGCTGAATATAATTTTGTGACTCAAGTCGATGGTCGTGGCGTCTATAGTTTCTGTATGTGTCCCGGTGGAGTTGTAGTAGCAGCAGGAAGTGGCCCGGAGGAACTCGTAGTCAACGGTATGTCTGCTTCCTCTCGAAGCAGCATTTGGGCTAACTCAGGCATGGTCGTGGAGATTCGTCCCGGCGATTTCCCTGAGTATGCAGGAAGAGGGGAGTTTGAAATGCTTGATTTGGTTGAGGATCTCGAAAAGAAATTCTATAAGGAGTCGGGCAATCAGATTGTTGCCCCTGCGCAACGGATGAAGGACTTCGCAGAAGGAAAGAACTCAAAAAATCTTCCTCCGTCAAGCTATCTCCCGGGTCTATATGAAGCTCGCATGGACAAAATTCTTCCCCCTTTTATAGCCGGTAGGCTTCAAAAAGGTTTTCAAGATTTCGGCAGAAAGGCAAAAGGTTTCCTAAGCAATGATGCAATACTTATCGGATTGGAATCTCGCACATCAAGTCCCGTAAGGATCCCACGTGATAAAGAGACCCTCTGCCATGTTGACATCGAAGGTCTTTATCCGGCAGGCGAGGGTGCCGGATATGCCGGTGGAATTGTCTCAGCTGCCATCGACGGTATGCGTTGCGCCCGCAGCATCAAAAACGTCCTGACAAACCCTCAACTTAACAACCTCACAACTCCACAACCAATACAATGAGTACTATATTAGCAATAGAGACATCGGGAAAATACTGCAGTGTAGCTCTGATACATGAGGGTCTCGCTGAGTTTAACCGTGTAGATGAAACGGAAATGAACCATGCCCGTGCTATCGGACCGTTTGTCGACGAATGTGTCAAAGAAGCGCGGCGCCGAGATTGGAAGATTGATGCTGTCGCTGTCAGCATGGGACCCGGGAGCTACACGGGACTCCGCATCGGACTTTCAATGGCGAAGGGACTATGTTTTTCTCTCAATGTCCCGCTCATTGGCGTATCGACCTTAAAACTCATTGCCGTAAAGGCAATGTTCCGCAACATCGATTGGCAGGGAGATGAAATACTCGTTCCGATGATCGACGCAAGAAGGATGGAGGTCTACACTGCAGCTTACGATTTCCGTCTTGATGCCCTGATGAATCCTCAACCACTCATCCTTACTGAAAACAGTTATTCAGAACTTACAAAGGATCGTGACATCTATTTTATGGGGGATGGTTCAGCAAAATCAAAGGAGGTTTTGAAAGGGGAGAGGTATCATTGGCTCGATGGTGTTAATCCTAAGGCATCTGACATGACTGCTCTTGCCGAGAAAGCCTTTAGAGAAGGTGATTTCCTCGATGTCGCCTACAGTGTCCCCGAATATCTGAAGGATTACGAAGCCAAGAAATCCTCCGTCAAAGGCCTTTCTTAATTATCCACAATACATAATTATCAATAAATATGGAAGAATATAACAACGATATAAACACTGAGGAAATCAGGAATGCTGAAGTTGCCACTGAGCTCCTGCACATGATTCCTTATAACACCGGTATGGAGCCCCTTTTTCTTGCCGAATATGGCAGGAACATCCAAAATCTTGTGGATTTCTGTGTCGGCATTCCTGACAGAGAAGAGCGCACACGTTGTGCCTACGCAATTGCCGACATTATGAAGACTCTTTTCCCGGCATTGAAGAAGGATCCTAACGACACAAAAAAGATATGGGACCATATCAACATTATGTCGCGCTTTGAGCTTGACATTGATTTTCCGGTAGACGTAATCCAGGCAGAGGAGGCAAATCCAACTCCCGACCCTATTCCATACAGCAATTCACGCGATATAGTTTTCCGATACTATGGCAAGCATATCCAGAATATGGTGCGTACTGTTGCGGATATGGAAGACACAGAAGAAAGATTCAACATGATTGGAGTAATTGCCAATCACATGAAGAAGCTGATGCTTGCCCACAATAAGGAAGCCGTAAGCGACATGAAAGTTTTAAATGATCTTCGATTCTTAAGCGACGGAAAGATCGACCTGCAGCCGGGCGACATATATCTCTACGATTTTCAAGAGGTGCAGCAGCCTATTAAGCAGAAGCAAGGCAAGAAGAAAAACAATAAAATAAACTTCTGAACGATATGAGCGAATTTATTGTGGAAGGCGGCTGTCGCCTTCAAGGCTCTATCGAGCCCCAAGGTGCCAAGAATGAGGCTCTTCAGGTGATCTGTGCCACACTTCTCACTTCGGAGAAGGTGACCATTTCTAATCTGCCAGACATTGCAGATGTCAATAATCTTGTGGATTTGATGACTCATCTTGGAGTCAAGACTTCCTACCTTGACCGTCACACTTGTGAGTTCCAGGCCGACAACGTAAATCTTTCCTTCCTTCATACCGAAGATTTTCTTAAGAAAGCCCAATCCCTAAGAGGCTCTGTGATGATAATTGGTCCTTTGGTGGCTCGATTCGGTGAGGCTGTGCTTCCTAAGCCTGGGGGTGACAAAATCGGACGTCGGCGTCTTGACACTCACCTTATTGGTATAGAAAGACTTGGTGGCAAATTTGACTATGATTCCTCAAAAAGAGTTTACAATATCACTGCACCCAACGGGCTTAAAGGTGTATATATGCTTCTTGATGAGGCTTCTGTGACGGGTACAGCCAACCTTGTCATGGCAGCAGTGCTTGCCAAGGGAAAGACCACCATCTACAATGCCGCTTGCGAACCATATGTGCAGCAGCTCTGCCGTATGCTCGTAAGAATGGGAGCAAAGATTGATGGCATTGGAAGCAATCTGCTTACTATTACCGGTGTTGATTCGCTTTGGGGAGCCAACCATCGTCTGCTTCCGGATATGATTGAAGTCGGCAGCTTCATTGGTATAGCAGCCATGACCGGAAGTAACTTGACACTAAAAAATGTAGGAGTAAGGGATCTCGGTATAATTCCGGATGCTTTTGCGCGCCTTGGCATAAATCTTGAAGTCAAGGGAGACGATATGGTAATCAATCAGAAGGATATATATGAGATAGAGACTTTCATCGATGGTTCGATTATGACCATCGCCGATGCTACTTGGCCCGGTCTTTCACCCGACCTCCTGAGTATCTTCCTCGTGGCTGCAACTCAGGCTAAGGGTAGCGTGCTAATCCACCAGAAAATGTTTGAGAGCCGCCTTTTCTTCGTCGACAAACTTATCGACATGGGTGCAAGAATTATCCTTTGCGACCCACACCGCGCTGCCGTGATCGGAAGCGGAAAGTTCAATTCCCTGAAGGCAGCCAGGATGGTGAGCCCGGATATCCGTGCCGGTATTGCTCTTCTTATGGCTGCCATGTCGGCAAAGGGAACAAGCAGAATCGAAAATATTGACCAGATCGACAGAGGATATGAGCATATTGATGAACGTCTTAACTCTCTCGGTGCTAAAATATTCAGAAACTGATGATAACGGAAGAAGAAATCACGTCGGTAGGCAAGCTGCTGAAGACTCATGCTTTGAAAGGGGAGCTCAATATGCTTCTCGACATTGACCCCGGATATCTCGAAGAAGGAAATCCTGCGGTGCTCGATATCGATGGTATCTACGTCCCTTTTTATGCTGAAAGCATTCGGACAAAAGGGTCATTCTCTTATCTTGTGAAGTTTGATGGCATCGATAGCGAAATAGAGGCTAAGAAACTTGTCAACAAGACTGTATATGCTCTGCGTGACCGCCTCAAGGAGTATATGCTTGAAAACTATGATGAAGAGTATGCCCTCTACGACGACCTTGTGGGCTATACAATCGAAGACATTGATGCCGGGATTATAGGCAAGGTAGTTGAAATAGACACTAATACAGAAAATGAGCTCTTCATTGTCGAGACACCGGACGGCAATACTGTCTACATCCCCCTTACAGAGGATTTCATCGAAAAAATGGATGAAGACAACAAAACCATCACCATGCGTCTCCCCGATGGCCTCCTCGATTTAAACTGAAAAATATGAAGAAACGCAGTTTTATATTATATTTATGGCTTGTCGTTGGGTTATTCGGCTTTTGTGCGTCTGCCCAAGACAGCAGTCTCGAGGATATGACCTTCGCCCAGATGATTAAGTCTGTCGACCTGTCGAAAGAACCCAAGGCTGCCGACCTTATACGGAAGTTTCAGGACCTTGAGGCGCCTCAGAAACTCATCAATGTTCCCCTCACGCCAAAA
>JAIDSL010000091.1 GCA_029061255.1 Muribaculaceae bacterium | reverse complement strand
GACGTGACATCCAAAGCTGGATGGGCACAGCAACTCAGTCCCTTCTTCCCTCATGGGGGAATTCCAATTCCTAATTCCGATGGAATGACCGGAGCCTCTGTCGAAGGAATCTGGCAAGGCCTTAAGGTTTTTGAGGCTCAAGGTATTTCTTTCTCTCATTTTCGTAACACTACGATGAAAGGATTGAAGAGAACAGTCAGAACTCTTGGCAAGCCTTTAGGTCATCAATATGGAGTAAAGTCCGATGAACTGCTTTCATATCTGGAAGCACGTGTAGCGATTTACATTCCTACTTATAAGTGGGTGCTTTCAAATGTTCCTTCTGTCGCCGACCTTGTAAGACGTATTAGAGAGAAGGCTCAGGAAACCGATATTGTATTCTTGGATTACAATACCAACGAGGATTATACCAATCTTGAATCGCCCCTATCACATGCAGCTCTTGTGAAGTTGTTTATTGAGGGACGTTACCCGGAGACATCTTTGGATAATCTTCGTAACAATCAAGGTGGCGTTGAGGACACAATAACAAATCAGAAGGAGGATGGTATCCTGCCATTCTTCGACGAATTATAATATAATCAACATGATCCCAGGACCAGCTAATGTTTTGAGCTGCCCATTTTGTGGCGGCGAAAAGGAGGTGATGAGCCTCATGAGTGGCAATACTTTTGGGGGTACGGTATGGAGCGACACCCGTCGTGAGTATCCTATGCTCCCGGAAGTATCCCCAATCCAACAGTGCCCGCATTGCAAGAAATTCTACTTTGTAGAACAAGCGAAACATGAGTATAATAACAAAAAGGAATCTTTTGACCTCGGCACTCTTAGTTTCATGCAGTTGAAAGAAGCCAAATATCAAATGGACGGAATGTCGCTTGCAAAAATGCAGCGATGGGTTTTGAACCATGAATATTTTATGGCGTACAATGACGCATTCCGTCGCAATCCCGAAAAGGTTGCCTTCCCACCCTCTGAGGAGGATGAAGCATTGTATCAGCAAGTCATAAAAGAACTTCTGGATGGCATAGACCATTCTGCCGATTATGAGCTGTTCCATGCCGAGCTTCTGCGCGAAACCGGTCGCTTTGAGGAAGCAAAAGAAGTGCTCTTTCGACACAAGAGCGAGGAAGATAAGTGGGTGGTTGATGCAATGCTACGACATATCAATTATGAAGACACCATGCCTTTCCTTCTAATTGAGAAAGGGAAAGTAATAGAGTGAATAAGCTAAACATGAGTACGGTAATTCCTTGGCGCAGTGTATTGCATCAAGGAATTTTTTGTTCTCAATGTTTACCTTGATAGCGGTTTTGGCATATAGAATCAAACAACTTTAAACCCCTTTCCACTATGTGCTACACCGCAACACTACCTTCAGTTATCCAGTCAGAGAATCTCACCTCCGACCTCCTCAACCTCACACGAATCTTCAACCGCTGGCTTAAGATGCTTACCAGTTATGGTAAACTCGATGAGACCACACTTCAGGATGACTTTACTGCCATAGCCAAGGTGGTAAAATCTCATGAGACAAAGAAAGACATCAAACGTGCAGTTCAACGCTGCCGCGATTATGCTCTTGCAACGATAATGCGGATCTCAGACTTCGTCCGGTCTCTCACATCGGTCTTGAACCTCTTGTGCAAAGCTCAGGAGAATAAGGAGGTCCGAAAAATTCAGAAAGCACGTGCCGATCAGGGAATGACAGAGCGATATCGTCCTCTCTCAAAACGTCTCGCCAAGGAGAAGATTCACAAGATTGGCAGGGAGGTGATTTATACCGACCGTCATACTGATGATGCCAAGACCACAAGACTGGTGCGCCGTATAGTCGAGAAACGGGCTGCCCAAGAAGTTCACAAGATAGCAGGGAAACATGACCGTGAGACAAATCGGTATCGCCACTCTATTCAAAGGGCCGTCTCTTTCAACCTCTATAATACACGTTACACAGAGTATGACGCTGAGCTTCGCGCCCCCGGTACCCATTGGAAAGTCCAGACACATCATTCAAAGGGTAAGAAAGTGCTCGTGGCCAAATTCAGCTACAGCACCTATGAAGAGGCAGTTGAAGCATGTACTCGATACATGGTAGCTCATCCAGATGATCCTCGTCCCATGTCGGCATACAGGTGTGACTACTGCAGCAAATGGCATATAGGGCATGAGAGGCTACCTCAACAGATTACATATCTTGCTTCGGAGAAATTTCAAGAAAATGATGAAAAAATATCGGCCTGATGTTGACAATAGAATCAGCAACGGTATATAGACTCACAAAACCCAATATAAAGTATAAAACATGAGTTACTACGATTACGATGAGTGCGAGAGCGAATACGCCGGCACGTATGCCCATGATATTGCTGGGTATAGCGACGATGACATAGACACTGTTTTCGACGGTGATCCTGATGCCTATTGGAATATCGACTAAACTTATTACATGACCATGAGTATATTTAATTTTTTCAAGAAGAGTGGTAAATCGGTTGTTGACAACGC
>JAIDSL010000090.1 GCA_029061255.1 Muribaculaceae bacterium | reverse complement strand
ATCTCTTCCGGCCCTGTAGATGCTGACAATACAGACTCCAAAGTATATATCAGCGATGAGATCACGGAAACAACGACTGCGGATGATTCAATATGGTTTCTCCCGGAGGAAAACCTGGAGGGTGGAAGATATCTATGGATTCCTGATGCTGATGTCTCAGCTGTGAAATCTGTACTCAACGGTGAGAATCCATATCCGACAAAGGGGAAACAGACTGTCGACTTGAGCGAAATGACCTACTGGAGAGGCGATTCCATCCCTATGGCCATCCCCACTAAACGACTCGGCAGATACGACCGCAAACTATACAATTGGCTCATCTACCCCAAGGGAGTGTGGCACATAAGCCTCACTGCCAACTATGGGGAACTTAGCACAGACGACTCTGAATTCCTTTCGTTGATTCAGGATGTTGACCTGAAAGGAAAGATCTACAGCATAAAGCCATCCGTAAGCTTCTTCCTGCGCAATAACCTTTGTGTCGGTATGCGACTTGCCTTTACCAAAGGCGACATGGCTGTCAATTCCTTCAAGCTTGACATCGATGAGGATATGAGCTTCAACCTTCACGACATCAAATATACATCTGACTCTTACGCGGCAGCCGTCTTCGTGCAGCAATATTTCGGTCTTAGCCGCCGCGGTCGGTTTGCTGTATTCAACGAGGCAGAAGTTTCGGTAGGAACAGGAAGCTCCCATTTCATACGTCCGTTTGATGGCAACCTGCGCGACACTCGCACGAAAACGCAAAGTTTCAATATCAACTACTCTCCCGGTGTCAGCATAATGATGATGAAGAATGCTGCTTTCAATCTCTCATTCGGCATCTTTGGTTTTCACCTGAAGAGTGAAAAGCAATGGGAAAACGGAGAGGAATCAGGAAGCAGGTTTACAAGCGGCATAAACTTCCGCTTCAATCTCTTCAACATCAATTTCGGCGTATCAATAATAATATGAAAAACACATGAAAAGGAAACTGCAAAATATATCAATTTGTTTCGCTGCAGCTGCTGCATTGGCTGCCGGCGGCTGCATCCACAATGATCTCCCCTACCCCAAGATTCCGCAAAATATCCTCGCTATTGTGGCTAAAGGGGAACTGAGCCCGGCGAAAATAGACTCAACTGACTATACGGTAAAGCTGGTTCTTGACGAAGAAGTAGATATTCAGGCTGTACAGTTCACCCAGTTCACTTATTCTCCCGGTGCCAAATGCAATAAGAACCTACTTGAAGGCTCTTGGGACCTCTCTGTGCCGATGACAGTTGAGCTTACCCTCTATCAAAGCTACCAGTGGATGATATCTGCCGAACAGGATATAGAACGCTATTTCACAGTGGCCGGACAGATCGGTGAGACCGTAATCGATGCCGTAGGAAGAAGGATAATCGTCAATGTGCCTGAGAAAGCTGACCTCTCTAAGCTGGAGGTGACATCTATCAAGCTTGGGCCAAGAAACATAACGTCGCTCGTGCCCGAATGCAAGGAGGGTACAGTAATCAATCTTTCTTCTCCCATGAAAATCGACGTCAATGCCTGGGGACGCACTGAAGATTGGACCATCTATGCCCAGCGTACGGAGCAGGTGGTGACCACATCCTCTGTCGACCCATGGAGCATGGTAGTTTGGGCTTACGGCGAAGGTCCGGCTGACGCAACAAACTACTTCGAATACTGCGAGGATGGGTCCTCCACATGGACACGTGTGCCTGACGCTGACACCACCGGAAAGGACGGGGCATTCAGCTGCTGCATAAAGCATCTGAAACCACTGACAAAATACACTGTTCGCGCTTGCAGCGGTGACAATAAGGGCAACGAGATAACCGTCACCACCCAAGCTACCGAGGTTCTACCGGACGGAGACTTCGAGCAGTGGTGGAAAAACGGAAGAATCTGGTGTCCGTGGGCTGAGGGTGGCACCCAGTTCTGGGATACGGGCAACACCGGAGCAGCCACTCTCGGAGAAAGCAACGTCCAACCATCTGACTACGTGCCTGCCGGGCTCACAGGACAGTCAGCTGAACTGAAGACTGAGTTTAAAGGTATAGCCGGAATTGGCAAGCTCGCTGCCGGATCAATCTATACAGGCTCTTACAAGAAGACAGATGGCACCAACGGCATCCTTGACTTCGGACGCCCATGGACTGTCAGGCCGACAAAACTAAGAGGCTATTACCAATACACGAGCGGAGAAATCAACTACTCAAATAAGGAAATGGAGTATCTGAAAGGTCGCCCCGACACGTGCTCCATCTACATCGCCATGACCGACTGGACTGCTCC
Organism: Muribaculaceae bacterium; assembly: GCA_029061255.1. Taxonomy (GTDB): domain Bacteria; phylum Bacteroidota; class Bacteroidia; order Bacteroidales; family Muribaculaceae; genus Lepagella. The sequence continues at coordinate 355 of JAIDSL010000090.1, read as the reverse complement.
GTATGAGATTCGCACCAATCCGAACAACCGTCAGCTCTTCGACAAGAATGCAAGCTATGTGATCGGATACGGGCAACTCGAACGTGGCACATCAATGGACTCATATGAGGAATTCGAGATTAAGCTCGAATACCGCAGCACTTCGATCATTCCTACATATATCATGATCACCTGTGCCTCCTCAAAATACGGTGATTACTTCACCGGCTCCTCTTCATCAGTCCTCTACGTCGACCAGCTCTCCCTCGACTACGACTATTAACAACCCACTCCGTGCGCGTCCCCAAAAGTCAACGTTGTAACTTTTTTAGTCTGCCAGTTGTTTAAACATTATATCTCGTTACCTGTCTAAATA
>JAIDSL010000009.1 GCA_029061255.1 Muribaculaceae bacterium | reverse complement strand
CTTCGATTTCTGTTTGTAAAAATTCCGGGAATTTTTCCATTCTTAATGGAGTTAGGTTTAAAAAGAATAATTCGCTGCTAAGTAGTCTTGAGACAAGAGGAGAATATGATCCGAGTTTTTTTGATTATCAAACTAACATGACCCTTAAGTCATCTGATAAGTTCAGTATCAATTTCCTCGGAAACATCTCTCTTAACAATTATAATTTTACACCTACTGATCGTGAGACAACTTTCGGAACATCGGAAAATGCAAAATCCTTCAAGGTATATTTCGATGGATATGAGAAAGATCGTTTCCAGACATATCTCGGTTCTCTAAGTTTGACATATAAGAAAAACAGAGCTTCCTCTTTTACACTTGGTTTGTCCGGATTTCTTACGGATGAGCTTGTCAGTTATGACATATCCGGAGAATATTGGCTAAGTCAGGCTGGTACCGGAGGAGAAGGGGGCATTGGGGGTGAACTTGGTATAGGTAAATATATGGAGCATGCCCGCAATCGTCTTCGAGCTTCTGTAGTTCAGGCTTTGCTCCGTGGAACTACGAGGATAAAGAACAATAATATCACTTATGGTGTAACATATCAGCATGAGGCTTTCCGTGATCGTTCGAAAGAATGGGAATGGAGAGACTCCGCAGGTTATTCTCTGCCTACTCAGCCTGAGGGTGTCCACTTGATATATAATCTTTCTTCACGTCAGGATATGCAGGCAAATCGTTTTGCCGCCTTTGCTGAAGATGCACTTTACTTCGAGACTTCAAAGGCTTATATTACTCTCAATGCCGGAGTTCGCCTCTCTTATTGGGATTTCAATAAGGAATTTCTTGTTTCTCCGCGTGCTAATCTTAGCATTGCTCCTGTCAATAACAATCAGCTTACTTTCAGGGCAGCGGTAGGTCTCTATTATCAGTCTCCATTTTATAAGGAATATAGGGCTACTGTGACGGATGAGCTTGGAAATGGTTTTATACAGCTTAACCGTAATATAAAGTCTCCTCAGAGTCTTCAATTCATAATAGGCTCAGACTATACATTCAGAGCGATGAATCGTCCGTTTAAGCTGACGGGAGAGGCATATTTTAAAGCTCTTTCTCGTTTGATATCGTATGAATATGATAACCTGAAAGTTGACTACACTGGCATCAATGATTCCAAAGGTCACATAATGGGACTTGATATGAAACTTTTTGGGCAATTCGTAGAAGGATCTGATTCATGGATATCGTTCTCGCTTATGAATACAGAGCAAACCCTTGATGGTGTCAAGACTCCACTTCCGAGCGACCAGCGATATTCACTTGGCCTTTTCTTTACAGATTATTTCCCAAAGTTTCCCAAATTGAAGTTTTCACTCCGCGGAATATTCTCGGATGGACTCACTATGACAGCTCCTCATATATCAAGATCTGTCAATTACTTTAGGGCTCCAGCATACAAACGAGTGGACATAGGGTTTTCATATCGTCTTGTTGGTGGCGAACAAAATGGTGTCAGAGCATATAATTTCTGGCGTCATTTCAAGGATATATCCCTTGCTCTGGATGTTTTCAACCTTTTCGACATTTCTAATGTCAGCGGTTATTATTGGGTTACCGATGTCAACGGCATCAAATATGCAGTGCCCAACTATCTGACACGCAGACAGATCAATGTCAGACTTTCGTTTGAACTTTAATGCTCCACATATGACTACTGACGATAAGAACAACGAGATACATAGAACCTTTGATATTTCAGATATTTCGAGATATTTCAACAGGAAAGCGGGGATAAAAAATCCTGAGAAATACGCAGTATATTATGAAGTTGAGAATGCTCTTGATCGAACGGGTGCTCCTCCTATAAGAGTACTTGGCCTGACCATTGCCTTATGTCTTGAAGGCGATGGAGAAGTTGGCATTGGCGTAAAGAAATATAGATTTTGTAAAAACAGCTTGATGCTGCTCAATCCTAATCAATATGTTCAGTCCATCAGTTCCAAGGATACGGTAAGGATAAAGGCAATAGGCTGCAATCTGGAGATGGTAGAGTCAATTATGCCTAAGATTTCCGGCTTACTTCCACTTCTAATTCATAATCCTATCGAGTCAGTGACCCAGCTATCGGAGGAGAATTCCTTGGATGTGCAGGAATACATGGATCTAATTGCCGATAAACTTAAGGCTGATGACAGCCCTTTGAAAAGAACTAAAATTGCAAGTATTCTTCAGGCGTTCCTTTGCGAGATTATAGAGATTCACTCTGTCTCGAGCGATGGTGTCGAACTTCCGAGGTCGCGTAAAGAGGAGATTCTTTCTAAGTTCATTCTTGAGGTGCTTCAAAATTTCAGATCGGAGCGTAGTGTGGCATTTTATGCCGACAAACTTTGCGTGACTCCGAAACATCTTTCAGCCGTAGCTAAGGATATAACCGGTCATACTGCAAGTGAGCTCATTGATCATTATGTGATTATGGAAGCTAAGATAATGCTTGCAGAGACAGCCTTGACTATCCAGGAAATATCTAATAAGCTCAATTTTGCCAATCAGTCGTTTTTTGGCAAATACTTCAAACATCTTACAGGTTATTCTCCATCTGCTTTTAGGAAAATGGCCTCATCCCAATCGTAATATAAAAACAATATAGATTAATATGGCACAGAAACCAAGCATACCAAAAGGCACACGCGACTTTTCTCCTGTGGAGATGGCTCGCAGAAACTACATTTTCGACACTATACGTGAGGCTTTCCGTCTTTTCGGATATCGTCAGATTGAGACTCCGGCTATGGAGAATCTTTCGACACTTATGGGTAAATATGGGGAGGAAGGTGATAAGCTTCTTTTCAAAATCCTGAATTCAGGAGATTTCCTTAAAGAAGTGAATCCTGAGGATCTCGAAGCTCGCAATCTTCCTCGTCTTACCAATCAACTTTGCGAAAAGGGACTCCGCTATGACTTGACTGTTCCTTTTGCCCGCTTTGTAGTGCAACATCGCAATGAAATCCAAATGCCATTCAAGCGTTTTCAGATTCAGCCTGTTTGGCGGGCTGATCGTCCGCAAAAGGGAAGATACCGTGAATTCTATCAGTGCGACGCTGACGTAGTCGGTTCGGATTCTCTCTCTAATGAGGTGGAGCTCCTCTCTCTCATCGACCATGTGATGGGTAAACTTGGCATTAGAACTTGCATCCATGTCAACAACAGGAAGATTCTTACCGGTATAGCTGAGACAATAGGCGAAGCTGATAAGATTGTGGATATCACAGTTGCAATTGATAAGATAGATAAGATTGGCATCGAAAATGTAAATGCAGAGCTTCGAGAGAAAGGGCTCGGTGAAGAAGCCATTGCGGCTCTTCGTCCGTTGCTTGAGCTCGAGGGCACGAATGAAGAGAAACTCGAGAAACTTTCAACCATCCTTTCAGGAAGCGAGACTGGAATGAAGGGTGTAGAAGAAATGAAGGAGGTGTTGGAGGGTTTTGAAAACCTCGGTCATTCTTGTGGAGTTGAACTTGACGTGTCACTTGCTCGAGGCCTAAACTATTATACCGGTACTATCATTGAAGTGAAGGCTCTTGATGTTGAGATTGGCTCGATCACTGGTGGCGGACGTTATGATAATCTCACGGGAGTTTTCGGAGTATCCGGACTCTCAGGAGTGGGTATTTCTTTTGGTGCTGACCGAATCTATGATGTCTTAAACTCTCTTGACCTATATCCAAAGGAAATCACCGGAAGTGTTAAAGCTCTCTTTATCAATTTCGGTAAAGCCGAAGCTGCTGCATCCATGAGATGTATCAAGGCTCTTCGCGAGGCAGGGGTGTCAGCACAGCTCTATCCTGACTGTGCCAAAATGAAGAAGCAAATGCAATTTGCTAATTCCGAAGGAGTGCAGTATGTGGTAATGATTGGAGATAGCGAACTTGCGGAAGGTACAGCCACTGTAAAGAATATGGCTGATGGAACTCAGACCACAGTGTCTCAGTCAAAACTCTTGGATGTGATATGCTGAAGTTTGAATCTTTTCTTCTCGGACAGCCATGCTGTCCGGAAGAGACTTCTACCGATCGGTACTATTTCAATCTTGCCAATAAGCTTATAGAGATTGCAGAAAAAGAAAGTCAGGTTTCATCGATTCATTCTGCACTTATAGAGCGAGCTGCGTTGTGTGTAGTCGGTTACTTTCAGGATATGATAGCTGACGCAGGATTATGGCATGGTTTCACTGACGAATGTCGCCGTCTGTATGGAACTCCGGTGCCATTCTTCACTGTTTCAAAAGATTATATTGACTATGAATTGAATCGTGAAGATATTGGATTCATTGTCTGGTATGCTATTGCTATGTATTCCGACGATAGATGTATTTATCCGTTCTCGCCTGAGCTCGTGGCGTTGGCAGATATTTGGTATAAGGAACTTGAATATGTATATGAGGAGTCTCCTGTTCCGGAAGGTTATCATCTTGCCCACGAGCTTGATGTCTATGCAGAGGAAGATCAGGAGATGATTCTGCGTCTGGGAAGTTGGCTTTATCTCCACAGCTGGCTCCTTCGTCCTGCTTTTGCCCTTACGGCTAATCAGATCATGTCTGAGATGATGGCTGAAGGAAAAGGAAATGAAGAAATAGCCAATGCATTACAAGAGGCTGTAAAGACAGAGCCAACCGGGCCACTTGCTCTCTACATCGGAGAATGGGTTCACCTCACAATCAATCATAAACTTTCTTCAAGAAAAGAAAGAAGGGAAGAAAAACTGACTCATCCTGCTTTTGAACGATTGACTCGATCAACTGGAGGAGAACCTGTGAAGTTTATCGAGGGATATCAAGCGTTTAATGAGTTCTTGATCAATGATCTTGGATGGAAACCGGGTGAGGAGCATCTTACTCAGCTCAAGGAGTGCCCGAATTTTGTTATTATGGCAAACCCCGAGAAGGGGCTGCTGGTTGCTCCGGGCATCTGCAAGTGTATAAAAGCACCATCAAATCCAATGTATGATGCAGAATATGCTTTGATCCATGCCATTGACCTCTTGACTCAAAGAGGTGAGTGTCCTCATGATCTTCTTGAGTATATATGTGAGAAAGGATGGCTTCCTGATGCAAAATTCCCGGGTAGTGACGATACCGCTCTCGTATCTCGTTTCCATGATTTCATAGCTCGATGTTATCTTGAGCTATATTATAGAGGAGATTAAAAATTTCTAAGTCTTACATAAGTATCCCCCGATCCGGCAGGACCGAGGGATAAATTTTATATGATTTTTGTTGAGATCTTTATAATTTGCCAAGCAAAGCCTTAAGTCTAAGGGACATTACTCCGAATACAGCTTCTCCAAAAATACTTGAGTTCATCTTTGATGTTCCTAATTGACGATTGACAAAGATAATAGGAATTTCTACTACCTTGAATTTCTTCTTCCATGACTTGAATTTCATTTCTATCTGAAATGCGTAGCCCTTGAATTCTATCTTGTCAAGATCAATGGCCTCAAGCACTCTTCTTCGATAGCATACGTATCCTGCAGTGGAATCTCTCAAAGGCATTCTTGTGATGAATCTTACGTAGGCTGATGCAAAATACGACATTAGGACTCTCCCCATAGGCCAATTGACAACATTGACTCCAGTAATGTAGCGGGAGCCAACACAGACATCCGCTTCGCGGTCTTTGCACTCGTGATACAAGCGGGTAAGATCTTCCGGATTATGCGAGAAGTCAGCATCCATTTCGATTATGTATTGGTAATCTCTGGCAAGTGCCCACTTGAAACCATGGATATATGCTGTGCCAAGCCCCAGCTTGCCTGATCGGCATTCAAGATTGATTCTTCCCGGGTATTCATGCATTGCGGTCCTTACTGCATCCGCTGTTCCATCCGGAGATCCGTCGTCAATAACAAGAACGTCAAATCCATCAGGAAGCTTCATCACAGTGCGGAGCATCGTGCTGATATTCTCTATTTCGTTGTATGTCGGTATGATGACAAGTACGTCGCTCATCTCTATTTCTCTTTAGGATATTCAGGTGTTAAGCGCTCTCGCGCTGTAATTGGTGCAAAATTACCAAAAAATATCCATTCTGCAAAATTAAAGAGCAATATTATATTTCTTAAGTATTTCTACAGGGTGATATGATTGCTTTGCCCTGCGCAGTCCTTCATCACCTGAATCATCCTCTCGGTTAATATATAGGATCTCAGGATGCCTTGCAGTCATCATGGCTGCAAATTCTTTATTGATCTTTTCATAGCTGCCTTCAAAAGCACGGGAGGCCTTTTCCACATGAACGAAAAGCGTATCGTTTTTGACATCTCCTATAGTGAAAGCTGCCACTTCATCGCCGAACATAAGAATGGCTCCTTCGAGTCGAATGTCTCCCTCTTTTATAAGGTCAAGAAGCTTCCTTGTCATAAGACGCTCTTCTACAGCCATTGCCACATCATCACCTTCTTCATCTATTATGGTCATGAATTTGATTGCTTTGTCTACATTGGATGCATCAAGCGGTTCAATCCTGCTTTCAGGATATAATGAGTCGAACTTATTGACGTGGTTTCTTTTCTTTCCCATTTTTTTGCCTGAAAGTGTGGAGAGCATCTTTGCATCATATAGATAGTCACCCCAATCCTCAAGCGGATTGATCGATGATATCCCGGCTTCTTCAAGTTCTTCAATTGCATATTCGGGAACGGCTGAAAGTACCGGTGAAATATTGTTGCAACGGCAATATTCCCTGATCTTCCTAAGGCTTTCTTTGAGAGGAAGTTTTCCAACCGGAAGAGAAAAAGCGGTGGTATCAGTATCATTTTCTACGACCCCTTTTATGAAGAGAGTATCATCTGATATAGCGAATTCATATTTGAAGTAGTCTACCCACATAAGTATACCGGCATAGGAAAAGTCGGTGGTGCGCCCATTCTCCATGCATAGATAAGGGAAGAGAGTTTCCATATCTGCGTGTGTCACTGGCTTAAAATGCAGAATGTTGGTGTCCTGCTGGATTCTGGATTTATTGCGTATTTTTGCTGATTCTGCGCGGCGGAGTGCCTCGATAAATCCATTGTAGTCGGTGTAGGTTTTTACTGCGGTGTTCATAGTAAGATAGATTAAGTCAAGATTATTTATACTTATTTAACGCTTCAGAAGTATTTAGGTTTGACACCTCATATTTTTTTTGTAATTTTGCACCATGAATGTATTGAAATTCGGAGGCACATCTGTAGGCACAGTTGAGAGCCTCAAAAATGTAAGAAGCATAGTAGAGGCTCTTCCGTCTGATACTGTGGTGGTCGTATCTGCTTTAGGAGGACTTACTGATAAGCTCATCTCTACAGCACGTCTGGCAGCAGACGGCGGAGATTGGAAGTCAGAAGCAGAAGCTATTGCCACCCGACATCATATTATTATTGAGGAATTGGTAAGAGAAGAGAAGAAAATTGCCACTTTGGATGTAGTTGATTCTCTATTGGATGAACTAAAACGAACCTATGAGGGTGTATCGTTGTTAGGAGTTGTCCCAGCCAAGACTCTCGACGTGATTGTAAGTCTTGGAGAAAGGATGTCTGCTCCGATAGTGGCAGGTATTATAAAAAACGGAAAGCTTCATAATTCCCTTGACTTTATAAAGACAGAGAAATGGTTTGAAAAGAACATTGCAGATGCTGTCCTTACCCATGACTTGATTGTAAAGGAGTTTGCACATACAAATGATGGACCTCATATAACGGGAGGATTCATTTCACAAGACCGCGATTCGGGAGAGATCACTAATCTCGGTCGAGGAGGCAGTGACTATACTGCTGCTTTGATTGCAGCAGCTCTTGATGCCGATATGCTTGATATTTGGACTGATGTAGATGGATTCATGACAGCAGATCCTCGAATTATAAAGGATGCACGGGTGCTTCCAACGATGTCGTTTATTGAAAGTATGGAGCTTTGCACTTTTGGTGCAAAAGTAATCTATCCTCCTACTATTTACCCGGTTTTCCATAAGAATATTCCTATAAGGATACTTAACACGTTCAATCCATCTGCTCCCGGCACACTTATATCGGATTCTTCTGATGCCAATGAATATCCCGTAAAAGGTGTGACTGCGATAAGAAATACCTGCCTCGTGCGTCTTTCCGGAAATCTTACTGAAAATGTAGCCCAGATCAATACTCGGGCATATAATGCCCTTGCAAGAAATGGAGTAAGTGTTTTCTTGCTGGCACAACCCGGAGAAAACCAAGAGTTCTCATTCGCCATTTCTGTAGCCGACAGGCCGACAGCTACGCGTGTGCTTAATGAGGAGTTTGCTCCGGAACTTATTGATGGGGCTCTTTCAAAAATATCGTTTGAAGAAAATCTCTCTACCATTGCAGTGGTAGGAGAGGGGCTTAAGCATCTCAAGGGGCTTAACGGAAGAATCTTCAATACCCTTTTGCGTTCAGGAATAAAGACACAGGCTTGCTCTGAAGGTAATTCTGACACCACTTCATCATTTGTGGTTGAGGAAAAAGATACTGTTGAAGCAATCAAAGCCATCCATGGATTGTTTTTCTAATATATAATCTTAAAAAACAAACTATGGAAATCAAAAATGCAAAATATGAGATAAGTAGCGCAAAGGTGGAGCAATGTCCCGATACGCAAGTGCCGGAATACGCTTTCATTGGTCGTTCTAATGTAGGAAAGTCTTCCCTCATTAATATGATCACAAACAATAGTTCGCTTGCTAAAACTTCTCAAAAGCCTGGAAAGACATTACTCATAAATCATTTTAAGATAAATAATGGTGGCTGGTATATAGTCGATCTTCCCGGCTATGGTTACGCTGCTCGAGGAAAAGATCAGCGACAGGCTTTTATCCGAATGATAGAAGGATATGCTCTCGAGCGCCAGCAATTAGCGTGTCTTTTTGTGCTTATTGATGTAAGGCATGAGCCTCAGAAGATTGATGTCGAATTTGTAGACTTTTGTGGTGAAAATGGGGTGCCTATTGCTATCGTTTTCACAAAGGCCGACAAGGTAAACCAAAAGGTTGCTGACCATAACATGTCATTATTCAAGAAAGAATTACTTGAAAAATGGGAAGAGCTGCCACCCATGTTTTTGACATCATCCGAGAAGAAAAAAGGAAGGGATTCGATCCTTGACTTCATTGACCGTACAAATGCCATATGGCATGAG
>JAIDSL010000089.1 GCA_029061255.1 Muribaculaceae bacterium | reverse complement strand
ATCAACAATATAAAAACGGACGCACGAGCCGTGCGTCCCTACAAGATGCGGAGAATATAGTTCTGCAACACCCTCTAAATCAGATTCTTAAATCCAATGAGGGGATTTGTGGACGCACGGGCCGTGCGTCCCTACAAGGACGAAGTGGGGTTGTCGAGGTTTTATGGGGAAGAGGTTGAATCCTTCGGCTTCCGCCTCGGCACAATCTGCAAGGATTGGGATGGCAATCGAAGACGAATTGATTCAGGGGGCAAAGATAGGGAGAATTTTGGAGGAATAGGAGGAAATGACTATCTTTGCAGTCGGATAAAGAACAAACAGACATGAGAGACTTTGAGAAAACAATAGGAAATATGGCTGATAAGCTTAAGACTGCATTCGTCGGATCGGTGGATGCAGAAGGCTATCCCAATATTAAGGCTATGCTTCAGCCAAGAAAAAGAGAGGGTATCAAGGTATTCTATTTCACTACTAATACTTCGTCGTTGAGAGTAGAACAATTCAGACAAGACGATAAGGCATGCGTTTACTTCTGTGACAACAGATTCTTCAGAGGAGCGCTATTAAGGGGGAGAATGGAGGTGCTTACAGATGCTTTGACCAAGGAGATGATCTGGCGCGAAGGCGATACAGAGTATTATTCAGAAGGAGTCACAGATCCTGACTATTGTGTGCTAAGATTCACAGCAAATTCAGGACGCTTCTATAGCAACTACCGTTCGGAGAATTTTGAGATATAGTCCGGACTTGACCTGAATGTGGATTTGCATCGGCAATAACTCAAATATTCAGTAACTCAACTTTCGCACGCTCTTTTATCATCACGCAAAGGCGCAAAGGGGCAGAGTGTCAATGCTTTGGGAAGCTTTGCGACTTGGACTTGGCAAGCTCGCAATGATAACGGCCTGCTTCGCATCGGCAGGAGCGCGCAGAGAAAGCTACGCAACTTTAGAGTCAGCCCCTTGAGCTCCACTGAATAAGAACAAGCGAAACTTAAATCAGTAATAATAGGAAGGCTGTTCTACTACTACAACAACAAATTAACTACCATATGCGTTTCATTATAAAATATCAATGCATATGACACAGATATTAGTTACCTTGGACAAAAACGCTGATGCATCCTTGCTTCGACGAATGATTGAAAATATGAAGGGGGTTATCGCTACTTCCGTGCAATCCATAAAAAAGTCAGATAATGACGACGCTGAAGAGTGGATAAATAACCTTCATACTATAAAACGCAGTATCAATCCGGATTTAATCGATATGAATGATGAACGGACGAAATATATAATGTCAAAATGAGGCATCTGTTTTTAGATACGAATTTCGTAATTGACTACTTTGTAAGAGAAGACTTTCAAGGAGATGCGGAAAAACTGATGGTAATTGAGAAAAAAGCCAAATCTCAATTTTTCATTTCTTACCTGACAGTGGCTAATTTTGCCTATATAATGAGAAAAATGCCGGTCGAAGATTTAAAATCTTTAATACGACAAATCTGCAGAAACTTTATCGTCATAAGCAATACAGAATCTCAGATTAAAAGGGCTTTAGATCTGAATGCATCGGACTTCGAGGATATGCTTCAGTACCAAGCCGCTGCTGATGCACATTGTGACTGCATAATAACAAGAAATGAAAAGGATTTCGAGTTTTCAGATATTCCTGTTATGTCGCCTTCTTCATATCTTAATATGCTATCACTGCAGCAACCTTAAAATAAGTCATTGACGCGATTTTGACGAATAAGTTTATTAGATATGGAATTTTATACGAGCGAGATAATGGAGGGGGCTCCGGCGGAGTTCAAGACGGAGACCCAGAGAATGATCTACGAGAGGTTGGAAAAAGATGGGGTGGAGTATACGCGGATTGAGAGTGATCCCGGCATCTCCATGGATGACTGCCTTAATATAGACCGTGCTTTCGGAATCAATACCGTGAAGACTATACTGCTGACCAACCGACAGAAGAATAAGTTCTGGCTATATGTCACCCATGCCCGAAAGCCTTTTATCACGAAGGAATTCGGGGCTTCGCTGGGAATACCGCGCGTTTCGTTTGCTGACGAGGAATTGATGATGCGGATCCTCGGCACAGCGCATGGGGCGGCTACCCCTTTCGGACTGATTCGCGAGGAAGCGAAGGATGTGACGTTCGTGATGGACCATGATGTGGCGGCGCGGGAGAAGATAGTGATTACTGACGGGGATCCTTGCGGGTTTATTGCCATCAGGAATTCTGATTTATTCAGGATGATCGGTAAAGAGCCTGTTTTGATTGAGAATCCTGCGGAGTGTCAATGAGGTTGGGAAACCGCCTACCCATAAAAAAATACCTTCATTCCTGAAAATTTGACTTTACACTTGACGGAATGAAAGATTTTTAGTAATTTTGCAGGCGAAAAGCAAAAACGCAGGTAAAAAAACAAGAATGAAGGTAAAGAAATTTGGCGGGACTTCTGTAGGGAGTGCCGAAAGAATCCGAAATGTAGGGAAACTGATTTCCGGATGCAAAAAAGATATCGTAGTGCTCTCAGCAATGAGCGGCACCACTAATTCGCTCCTTGAAATATCATCAGCCATAAAAAATGATGATACAAAACAGGCATCCCAACTCATCAGCCAACTCAGGGAAAAATATGCTGACACTATTAATTCTCTTTTTAGAACAGAGGAGTATAAGCATAAAGCGACTGAGGCTATCGATGCAATCTTCAACGAACTGAAAGCACTTTCAGAAAAGACTTTCAGCATAAAATTGGAGAAAGAGATTGTGGCAAAAGGGGAAATGATGTCGACACGCCTTATGAATCTACATCTTCATGAAGAAGGATTCAACTCTGTATTGCTTCCAGCCCTCGACTTCATGAAAATTGACCGTCATGGAGAGCCATTGGAAGAATTTATCAAAGAAGAAGCCTCAAAGGCTATTGCTGCTCATCCGGATGCAGATCTTTACATCACGCAAGGATTCATTTGCCGGAATCAAGATGGAGATGTCGATAATCTTCAGCGAGGAGGAAGCGACTACACTGCATCCATTTTAGGGGCACTATTAGGAGCTGAAGAGATCGAGATATGGACAGACATCGATGGCATGCACAACAACGACCCCCGATTCGTAGAAGACACACGTCCGGTGCATAACCTTCATTTCGAAGAAGCTGCAGAGCTTGCATACTTCGGGGCAAAGATCCTCCACCCGACATGCATCTTGCCTGCCCGGGAACATAACGTTCCGGTGCGTCTGCTAAATACAATGGATCCTGCAGCAGAAGGAACACTCATCGAAAACAAACTTGAGAGAAATTCGATCAAAGCTGTAGCAGCCAAAGACAACATTACCGCCATAAAGATAAAATCCGGACGTATGCTCCTGGCTTATGGCTTTTTGAAAAAGGTGTTTGAGATATTTGAGAAATATGAAACCTCTATCGACATGATCACGACGTCGGAAGTAGGTGTCTCTCTCACTATCGACAATGAAAAGAACCTTCAGCTTATTGAAGAGGAACTAAGCAAACTTGGTGCTGTGACAATTGACCGCGATATGGTGATCATATGCGTAGTGGGTGACCTTGAATGGACCAACAAGGGATTTGAGGCAGCTGCGCTTGAAGCACTACGCAATGTGCCAGTGCGAATGATCTCGTATGGGGGCAGCAACTACAACATCTCATTTCTTATCAAAAAGGAAGACAAGACAAAAGCCCTGAGACTTCTTTCATATCATCTTTTTTAGTCTTAAGCCTTGAGTCTTAAGGCGTAAGGGATTGACTCGACAAAGGAATCGGCTCAACTTTCTCATGCTCTTTATCACGCAAAGACGCAAAGGGGCAGAGTTTTAGTGCTTTGGGAAGCTTCGCGTCGAGGTTATGGCAAGATCGCCGAGAATACGGCCTGCTTCGCATCGG
>JAIDSL010000088.1 GCA_029061255.1 Muribaculaceae bacterium | reverse complement strand
CGCCAGATCGTCAGCATGCACGGAGGCACCGTCTCCTTCGATTCCTCCCCCTCAGGCACAACCTTCACCATCACCCTCCCCGTCATCTACCGCCTTTAACCAAAGTAACTCCCGCCAATCCAATGACCACATCATTCGATAGCGTCTCCAGTTCCAGTTCCTTCAGCTCCTTCGTCGGATCAAGATCTATCCGAAGCATCACTCCGGCTCCTCCATCGATCCTGCGTCCGTAGGCACCCTTGATTCCTAAGGCATCTTCAAGGTTGTCGGAAACAATTCCTTCCTTAAACGTAATTCGGTAAGGACGCGGAGTGTCGAGTCTGAACTGCTTGCCATCGATATAGTAATCTTGCTCTATGGGACACCAGTTGTATGGAGCTATAAGCGGCAAACTCTCTTCCGATCCATCTGTATATTTCACTTTGACCATTCCATTCTCCATATAGCTCTGCATATGGTTGGTGCTTCCGGCAAGAAGCAATTGGATAGCATTTGCCTTACCGCTAAGCGGCACTGATACTCGGTCTGGATAATTATCGAAGAGTGAGGTATAGATGATATTCTTTCCTACCTTGTCCGAGGCGAAAGGTATTCCGACAGAAGTCATAAGTCTACCGTCTTCACCAACCATTCTTCTGAGACCGCTGTCGTCAATATGCGCGGTATCATCCGGATGACACCACTCGCCTATTCCCTGCACCGGAATCTGAAGGGTAGTATATGGTGATCTCGGCGACTCATATCTGTTGCGGAAGATATCTGCGATATTGGCGTTATAGAGACCGTTCAGGTCTATCGTCTCATACCTATCGGAAGGGCTAACCTTCAAGTCAAGTCCAAGCTTAGCCGCGTCAGGCTTGGCATGAGTGAAACTCTCCGTCTCCTCCCACCACGTGAAGTCTCCGCTCTTCACTTCCTGAAAACCAGCCCGCTCCTGCCCTGTTGCAGCAATCTTGGTATCTGCATAAGGTTTCCCCTTCCATTCTATCTCTACAGTCATGTCGCCGCTCAATAGAACGCTTACTGCAAGAGAAAGATGACCTATAGAAGAGTCAAATACCTTCCATTCATGCTTCTTTCCATTTACCTTCAACGACTTTACCTTATCAGTAAGTGCCGGAAGAATCAGCTCTGCCGTCCTGACAGAATCAAGACCGACATTAAACTTATAAGTCTCTTTTTTCCCGTCACGCTTAAATGCAAACGAGAAATCCTGATGCTTGATCGATGCATGGTCCCAATCCGACGGAAATCCCGGACGAATGGTTACGGTATGGTTGAGTGCGTCCGGTGCAAAACCGAACAGTCCCTGCACCACTGCCCTCGCCATCATAGCCGTTGGGTCTGCGAAGTCCCTGTAGCACTCCCCTCGTGCAGCATCGTAATGGCTTATCTGTCCTATATTTCCGGGACTATTGCCCAAAAACATTCCATCGAGCATAGAGCTCTTCAAAAGTTTAGCCGCTTCTTCAGCACGTCCTGCTTGCCAGTATGCAAGTGCTGTATGCATCACTTCTGCGAAAGCCACATTGTTGATGCTCCAAGCATACGGCATCCAGTCAGTAGTGGCAATTGTAGAATACCCCTCTTCAAGCCCGGGAGCTACTACAGGAATATGCGGTATGTTGTTGTCGATATAGCGTGTTGCGCTATAAGCCATGAAGTCATCAGCAACATCGCTGTCTATGGCATGGTAGACTGTCCATAGAGCTGGATGGTCATGAAGTCTCTGATGCCCCATGAAGTCCTTATGTTCTGCCCAGACTCCCTTATCATCCATCCAAAGAGTGGAGTTTAAGGCATTCAGAATCTTTTCTGCCTCTTTGGCATATGGAGTGGGATCCTCCCCTATCTTCTCGGCTATCTCCGCTGCGATTTTATTAGCTCTGTAGTTGTATGCTGATGAATGGGTTACGGCGCCACTGTTATAATATAGCGCATCGCTTGCCCAGATGCAGCAGTATGCGTCATAGAGTCCGTCATCGTTCGGGTCAAAGTTCCGTTTCTCCCATTCAAGATGTGCCTTAAGGGTCGGCCACATCTTTCGGGCATAGTCGAGGTCTCCGGTCCATTTGAGATGCCAAAGCAATTCGTCGATATAGCAGAGGTTCATATCATAGTGATGCATCTGGTCGTTGCGCTCTGGATTACGGCAAATGTATCCGTTGCTATACATCTGGGTGCCCCATTTCTTCTCGGCCCTTGCCATATTCTTGCCGGGATCCTGTGTGGGATGCTGATATATGGGTGGAACACTGTCTACCTGCGACTTGGCATATGCGTCGAAATGAGTACGGGCACGGTCGTGCCAGCCGAGGAAGTCTCCGCTGTATGCACCGCGCCAACCGCTCAAAGGCATACGCCACCCTACTGCACCATGTTGCCATGTCTTGCCGTCCCATGTGCCATCGGCAGCATGTGCAATGACAGGACCAAGCACGTTGAAGTATGGGTCTGGAGTGTCTATCTCAAGGATACCGGTGAGTTCTTCCCGTTGCCGCTCAGCTTTGGCAAATTCATCGGCGATACGCTTCTGGTCTGTGGCCTCAATTTTCTTATCATAGTATTCCACATAGACGGTTTTCCGTTCTCCTGCAATAGGTAAAGCCTTAGTTTCCAAAGCAGGTGCCTCGCTGTCAGGAGCAAAGGCGTTGGCTGGATCAGCTCCCATATCACCGTTTCTGCTCAGCTTTATCTTCACTGTAGGCACACATATTCCCTTGATTTCCGAACCTGAAGGCATATCCGAAGCCTCTATCTTCCATAGCCCTGCTTCGTAATCACGAGGAGCAAGCGCGATGATAGTTATATGCCCCTTACCCCACGAGGGATCTGAAAGTTCATATCGTCTTTCACCTCCACGATAATATGTCCGACATTCGGCTATGGAGTCAAGGCGCATCCAACGCCCCTCAACCTTCACTTGAAAATGCACGTTACGGTTATCCTTTCCGTGGAATGCTCCGAATATAGGTTGGTCGCTTGTCTCAAGACGGAAAGTTGTGTTGCCTCCGTATAAAGCTCGAGTGTACAGATTATCCCCGTTCTTACGATATATATAGCCACCAGACGTTGGTGTATATTGCATCACTCTATCGCCGCTCCTGTCCAATGAATTATGATTGAACTGTCCTATGTAAGACTGTCCTGCCATGAGCAATGGCACACCAAAAGCAGCAAAAGCAAATATCTTCTTCATGATCGATTACAGTTAGTTTCCGCAAATTTAACCATAATCCCCCATTCCACCAAATAAAATTTCATGTATGGTACTTCACCCCCGAATTTTTAAAGTCACGACACCTTATAAATTGTAGGGACGCACGGCTCGTGCGTCCGAAGGGTTCGTTAATAAGCGTCAAAAAAGAGCATCGTCTTTCTTGCCGATGCTCTTTCAATTTTGTCATTGATGAATATTTATTAATCCTTAAGCCTCAGTATCTTGTATTCCGTCGGCATCACTTGGATGAAGTCTTTGACTGCATTGTCCCAGTCATCGAGTAGGCGAGCTGCTAACGGCGAGCGAGTATGCCGGTAATGGGCCGAGACAAGTCGGTGAAGTTCACGTGCATCAGCAGGATCATCCACCAGCGACAACTCCACCATCTCCATATTGCAGAAATAGTCAAATGTCTTCTCCGGATCATAGACGTATGCCACGCCTCCACTCATACCCGCTGCGAAGTTGCGTCCGGTAGGTCCAAGCACGACAGTGACTCCTCCCGTCATATACTCGCAACAATGGTCACCGACACCTTCTACAACTGCGATTGCCCCGGAATTTCTCACACAGAAGCGTTCCCCGACACGACCATTAATAAAGACTTCTCCCGAAGTGGCCCCATAAAGAATGGTGTTTCCGGCAATGATACTGTTTTCAGGCGCGAACTCACTTCCAGCCGGGGGAACAATCACTATCCTGCCTCCTGACAGACCCTTTCCGACATAGTCGTTTGCATCACCCTCAAGCCTGAATGTGATTCCCTTGGTAAGGAAGGCACCGAAACTTTGTCCTGCCGAGCCCTTGAAGATTACCTTGATTATATCGTGATTAGGCAACCCTTCATCTCCATACTTCAATGCTACCTCACCTGAAAGCATTGCTCCCACCGATCGGTCGGTGTTGCTTACAGGAAATTCCATCTCAACCGGAGTCGCGGACTGAATGGCAGGATATGCCATCGCAATTATACGGCGGTCAAGTACATTTTCAATCTCATGCTTCTGCTCCGACACACAGATTATGCTTGTAGTAGCAGCTTCTTCCGGAATATAGAGCAGGCGGCTCAGATCGATACCTTCAGGCAACCCCTGCTTCACTTTCAGCAGATCCGGACGGCCTATGATTTCATCAAGTCTCCTTATTCCTCTCTCAGCCATCATCTCCCTGATACGGCGCGCGAGGAAACGGAAATACCTTACAAGATACTCCGACGGTCCATCATATTTTGCGCGAAGTTCCGGGTTTTGAGTTGCGATACCTACAGGGCACTTGTTTGTGTGGCATCTGCGGTCCATGATGCATCCGAGCACTATCATTGCTGCAGTAGAGAATCCATAATCTTCCGCCCCGAGCATTGCCATTACGAGCACATCGCGAGCCGATTTCAACTGACCATCTGCTTGCAGGCGCACCTGGCCGCGAAGACCGTTCATGACAAGAGTCTGTTGTGTCTCTGACAGACCAAGCTCCACAGGAGTACCCGCGTAGCGGATTGAAGATGCAGGAGATGCACCCGTTCCTCCGTCACTTCCGGATATGTTGATAATGTCACTCTTTGCCTTTGCCACACCCGCAGCGATTGTCCCGACACCGCTTTCGGAAACGAGTTTAACGGATACCTTTGCACGTGGATTTACGTTCTTCAGGTCAAAGATGAGCTGCGCAAGTTCTTCGATAGAATATATGTCATGATGCGGTGGCGGTGAGATAAGGGAAATACCCGGAATGGAGTGCCGTGTCTTTGCGATTATCTTGTCTACCTTGAATCCCGGCAATTGTCCACCCTCGCCCGGTTTAGCTCCCTGGGCAACCTTGATCTGGATTTCATCGGCATTCACGAGATAATTTGCCGTCACTCCAAAGCGTCCGGATGCAACTTGCTTGATTGCGCTTCTCACTGACGAGCCATCTTCCCTCGTATTGAAACGAGCTGAATCCTCGCCACCCTCCCCGGTATTCGATTTGGCTCCTATGGAGTTCATGGCAGCAGCTATAGCCTCGTGAGCCTCGATGGAGATAGCCCCAAAAGAAATTGCTCCGGTAAAGAAACGTTTCATTATAGCTTCCTCCGGTTCTACTTCTTCTATTGGTATTCCGGCTCCTAATCCACCCACTTCAAGGAAATCACGGATAAAGATGGGATCATGGCGGTTGTCGACGATGTCGCAGAACTCCTCGAACTGTTTGTAGCTGTCCAATCGGGTTGCCTTACGCAATGCCTTGACAGCTTCCGGATTCCAGGCATGGGTCTCCCCTTCCTTCTTGAAGGAATAGCGGCCGTTGTTTGGCAACGGTGCGCTTTCGTCGAAGTCACCACTCCAAGCCTCACGATGAGCATCAAGAATATCCTCTGTTATGGATTTCAGACCAAGTCCGCTTATTTTCGATGGCGTACCGCCGAAATAACGGCGGCATATCTTATCTGAAAGCCCAAGAGCTTCAAAAAGTTGTGCGCCCTTATATGAGGTCAACGTTGAGATACCCATCTTCGACATTATCTTCAGAAGACCCTTGTCCACAGCCTCTATGTAGTGTCTTGATGCGGTATCGAAGTCAAGTTGAATCTTCTTGTCGGCCACCATCTTATCCATGACAGCAAGTGCCATGTAGGGATTTATGGCAGATGCGCCATATCCCACAAGGAGCGCAAAGTGCATCACTTCCCTTGCATCGCCGGTCTCAACTACGATTGCTGTCTTTGTGCGCTTCCTTGCATCGATGAGATGATGATGAAGGGCAGCTGTAGCGAGGAGAGAAGGAATAGGGGCACGTTCTGCTGACACACCCCTGTCTGTCAGCACAAGGTAGCTGCAACCTTCATCCACTGCTTTTTCGGCTTCACGGCAAAGTCTTTCAATACCCTTTTCAAGTCCTTCGGTTCCTTCTTCTACAGGAAAGGTCATGTCAAGGCGCACAGCGTCAAATCCTTTATAGCGAAGATGGCATAGGAGGTCGAGCTCTCTGTTGGTAATGATCGGACGCTTTAGAAGCACCATCTTGCACTGCTCCGGCGAGAAATCAAACATATCCTTGTTGACAGATCCGATATAGCTGTCAAGATTCATCACCAGTTCCTCTCTCAGCGGATCGATTGGAGGATTAGTCACCTGAGCGAAATGCTGGCGGAAATAATTATACAGGGGCTGCCGTCTTTTGGAGAGAGCTGCAAGAGGGCTGTCATCACCCATGGAGTGTATCGGTTCTTTTCCCTCTACTGTCATGGGAGTCAATATTTTCTCTATTTCCTCGCTGTCATACATAAATGTGTGAAGCAATCGCTCAAATCCCTCTACCTTGTCGGTTGCTTTCCTGCCGGAGGTAATGGTGTCTAATTTTACGCGGTAGCGGGCGAGCCAGTCACGATAAGGAGCGGCGTTAGCGAGCGATTCCTTTATCTCTTCATCGAAAAGTATCCGATGCTCCTTCATGTCTACTATCATCATCTTGCCCGGTTTCAACCTACCCTTTCTTTTGATCTCTGATGGATCGAATGCCAACACACCGGTTTCTGAAGCGATGACAACCGTATCGTTGTTCGTGATTAGATAGCGTCCCGGTCTAAGACCGTTTCTGTCAAGCATACCTCCGGCATATCTGCCGTCGCTAAAGAGAAGAGTTGCCGGGCCATCCCATGCTTCCATCAAAATAGAATGGTATTCATAAAATGCTTTGAGTGCCGGTGAGATAGGGTTCTTGTCATTGAATGATTCCGGCACAAGCATGGCAAGTGCGTGAGGCAGCGACATTCCTGCCATCACGAAGAATTCCAATATGTTATCGAGCGATGCGGAGTCACTCATACCCGGTTGCAGAATAGGGGTCATATCCTGGCCGGCGAAGGCTGAGGGACGGAGCACGCCTTCTCTTGCTTTGGTCCACAGGCGATTACCCTGGATCGTATTGATCTCTCCGTTATGTCCGAGAAGTCTGAAAGGTTGTGCAAGGCTCCATGCCGGGAAAGTATTGGTGGAGAATCTTGAATGCACCAATGCCATTGCCGTGGTGAAACGAGGATTCATAAGGTCCGGATAATAGTAGCGCAGCTGCATGCTGGTGAGCATACCCTTATAGATTATCGTCTTGGATGAAAGTGAACAGATGTAGAAATCTTCTTTTCCTTTTATATCTGATTCTGCCACTTTCTTCTCAACCCTCTTCCTCAGCAGATATAGGCGGAGTTCCATCGGTCGCTCGCTCTCTTCATCGGTCACGAATATCTGCCTTACAGCCGGCTCTGCATTGCGTGCCACTTCTCCAAGCATAGAGTTGTTGGTGGGCACGTTCCTGACAGCAAGAAGTGTCATCCCGTCAGCCATAGCTTCGCGCTCTATTATATCAAGAATCTCTTCCTGCGACAGCTCGTCTTTCGGCATGAATACGATTCCGGTGCCGTATCGTCCCTTCTCAGGCACCGGCACACCTTGCAGCAAAATAAACTCATGTGGTATCTGCACCATTATTCCAGCACCGTCGCCGGTAAGCGGATCTGCTCCTTCAGCGCCTCGATGCACCATATGTTCCAGCACCTGCAGTGACTTTTCCACAAGTTGATGGCTCTTCCTGCCATTTACATTCACAAGCAAACCGACACCACAAGCGTCATGCTCATACCGCGGATCATACAACCCTTTATTGTAATCCTCCATTTTTACTGATCTTTTTTACCTTAAAATCAGGAAAGTCTGTTAAATTTCCTTAAACTCATTGCAAAAGTAGTAAAAATCCACAATACCGCCAAATTTTTCATCTTTTTTCTCTTATTTCCCTCCTAAGAATTTTTCTCTCGCATCATGAAAAAGTCTGAAATATCTCTTCATATTATCAAGTTCCCACCATTTGCACACTCCTACCGGATGCTGGTCAAGATTATAGATTTTAGCATTTTCCATCGACAAAATGAAAGGAGAATGAGTGGATATCACAAACTGGCATTTCCCATATCTTGCAAGATATGAGATCATGGAAGCAAGTTTTATCTGAAACTCACACGACATGCTGTTTTCAGGCTCGTCAAGAAGATAGAGCCCGGGAGATTCAAGAAGTTCCGACAGTTTCATCAGCGCTGTCTCCCCATTGCTGAATCCTCTTTCCATTTTCCCTATCTTGTCAAGAAGAATCTTGTTGAAAGTCTTGTTGCCGTGGCGCATGCTGTTTCTGGCCTGACGTATCTCCACTCCCCTCCTGAATTTATCTACATTGTATCCCGTTTCAAAGTTCAGATGTCTGGGAAGTTCGTCCGGTTCCCGATACTCGTCCATCAGAAATTGGCTTTTCTTAAGTTTCTTGTCGTTTTCAAGACGGAGGTCAAGCATCGAATGGAAAATATCGTCACTTGTCAGGACTGTGGTAATTTGTGATATATCATACTTTTGTGGTTCTCGGTGTCCTTTATATATTGTCTCCCCAGCAAGACTCTCAGAAGCTTTATATTGGCAACGATTTACAAATTCATCAAAATAAGGACCGGAGTTAAACATTGATTGCCTGTCGGCACATAGTTTTTGGCTGATAACATTGATGATAGTTGATTTTCCCGAACCATTTCCACCATAAAGAATAGTCAATGGTTCAAAGTCAAGCGACCATAATCCCAATTCCGAAGTAAGATGGAAAGGATAAGTATTCTCATCATAGAAAGACCCTTTAGGC
>JAIDSL010000087.1 GCA_029061255.1 Muribaculaceae bacterium | reverse complement strand
ATTGAAGTTGTTTCGACTTATTTACGAATATAAAAAATTTCAAAATAATATGAAAGAATCAATTCTTTTTATTAAGCTTCCGCCATCTTTACGGCATCTTCCGCTTCATTCATCAGTCACGATGCCCGCATCGCTCCTTCTTCATGAAGCGAAATCTGCTCGCAAAGCTGACGAAATCTTAATAAAAAAATAAGTCGAAACAACTTCATTATTTAAAAATTCAGCTTTAACTTGGAGATAAAATTCAATATTTTATAGATATCTACTATATAGCCCTACATCATTTTAACAAATTTTAATAATCACAAAATCCCTATGATTTTGTCCCCACAAAAAATAATGTTAAATTTGCAAAATAAATAAGTAAATATAAAGTCAGTTTTTATGAAAAAATCACTTATTACTGTTTTGTCTGTGATAGCCGTAATGGTTTCTTCCTGCAGCTCAATCCACAAGACAGCCAGCACCGTGGATATACCCACATCCATTGTTTCAAAAAATATTGCAGACCTAAATGTAAAGGATGAAAGAATTTCTTATACTTACAAGCCGAATAGACAGGTGAGAAGAGGCGGAGACCAAAATGTCTTAAATGCAGCAATAGCAGAAGCTCTTAAAGCAAATGGAAACGCTGATGTTTTGGTAGCCATGCAATATGAAATGAAGATAACCAAAGGATTTTTTGGACAGAAAACTATCAAATATGTGACTGTGACCGGACATCCGGCTTTCTATACCAACGTGCATCCGGCACCCGTTCCACAATATATAATCACGAACGGCACTCCTGCTGTATGCACTGACTTCACACCAATAAAGTGATTTAAACAACATAATTATGAGAGTTTCTAACTTAATGTTGTTAGTGTCTGTGTTGTTGTTGGCATCTTGCTCAAAAGTGATAAAGACAGCCCAGCATACTGATGTCAACGCTCAGGTTTCTTCATTTCCAACTGTCGGCGACTTGCACATTTCGTCGCAACGTATCAGCAAGTCGGTCAGCTGGAAATGGAATCCGTTCAATACAACATCCCTTGCAGCAAGAAAGGAAAATGTGAAGGCTGATCTTATTAAGGAAGCAGGTGCAGACCTGCTTGTAGAGCCTGAATTTGTTCAGCGTACATCCTTTGGTAATCTTCTTGGGGGTAGCCTGACTGTCTCCGGGTATCCAGCAACCATCGACAATTTCCGCACCGCCACGCAGGAAGATATAGTGGCGTTAAGAGTAGCAGGAGCCTTGAAAGGTAATTGCAATGATGAGAATATATACATTGTGATAGATCCGGGGGATATTGATGGTGTAGTGATTGGCATGCCTGCAAAGACATCTTCAGATGCCCCTGCTGAACTTGTCACAAGTTCTGTGGAGGACGCACAAGAAGAACCTGCCACCGGGATCCAGGAACAAGTGATACCGGAAGATCCTGTCGTTGTTGCCACCGCCAATACAGGCAAAAATACAGTTGTCCACACCAAGCGGACAACTGGAGATAATACTTATGTCAATAAATTGACCGGCGGGGCATCAAATGCCAATAGCCTGACCGGAGGCCACGCTACCCTAAACAGATCTACCGGATCTTCATCAAGAACCACAGGGCAAGTAAACACGACTGCGGCATCTACATCCATTTCCGAACCTATAGCATACGATAGAATAGGAAAAGACCGATTCCTGATAACAATGTCGAGGGAATATTATGGCAACCCCAACTTTTGGCCATATATATATGAAGAAAACCGCGTTAAATTCGGTCATCCTGACAAAATCAGGCCGGGATCAGGTGTAGTAATCCCAAATTTGAAAAAATATGGTGTTGACCCGAATAACCCCGCAGACGTAGAAAAGGCAAAAAAATTAGCCAAGGAAATTTATGCACGCTATGGCGTAAACATATAGAAATCTGCTCAGGGTGGCCGGTATGGGCGAAAACGAAAGCGATAATAAAAAGAAAGGCAGTGTCGGAATCAAGATACTGAAAGTCATCGGTGTGACACTCTTGACAATTATAGTTGTCGTGGGTGTCCTGCTGTTTTGTGCGGTCAAATTCCTTGATTCAGAGCGTCTTGCTCCCATAGTGGAAGATTTCGCTAACGAATACATCGACGGGCATCTGAAGTTGGGGAGCATAAAAATTGGCTTTCAACCTCGATTCCCAATTTTGGGAGTGGAACTGGAAGATCTTTACATTATTTCCCATGCCTTTGATTCACTGCCATCCCAACAGCGTGGTTTATTGCCTAATTATGCCGATTCGCTTTTAACACTCGACTACATGTCGGGAGCGCTGGACTTAAAACGACTCCTTGTAGATAATGAATTAGCGCTTCACGATGTGACCTTGCGCGGGCTCGGTGTAAATCTTGTCATAGCCCACAATGGCAAGGCCAACTATGACGTGTTGAGAATTCCATCTGACACTGTTGAGTCTTCAAAGGATAAAAAGCCCGGATTCCGTATCAACCGATTCTCTCTCGACCAGCCTAAGGAAATACGTTTTTATAATGCAGCAGACTCCACATCAGCCTCAGTACTTCTACTGACCAATGCCGCTATAGATGGCAATCAGCAGCCTACATATCGTCTGAAAATCAATGGAAACGTCACTTCACCCAAAGCCACATTGCTGACAAATCTTGACCAAATCAACTTCGGTGTCAACGGCAAGATATATTGGAATCCTTCAGAACCCGGACTTGTGGCTATGGATGAAATGGAATTGCAAGGAGCTTTTATCAAGGCTACGGTATCTGGAGAAATTGACCTAAAAGAGAATCCCATTATAAGGAAATGCGTCATCGAATTGCAACCGACAGCTATCTGCGATTTGATTTCATTTTTGCCTGACTCAATTCAGGAGGAGCATAAGCTCTATGCTCCATATTTTTCAACTGACGCAGCTATTGGAGGAAAGGCTGAGCTACTGAAACCAATGAACCTTGCCACTGATACGCTACCGACAGCAAGGATTGACATCAACATGTCGCCTTCATATTTAGATTATGGCAACGCCCGGCTAAAGGATATCGCTCTGGATATGATTGTCCGGACAGAGACGAATATGCCAGACCGTACAATATTAGACATCAAACGCTTTAATATAGCGGGTCCGGGTACGCAATTCAAGGCATCTGCTCTTATTTCCACTCCGGTGTCTGACCCCGCATTCGAAACCAATGTGGAAGGCAAGATTGACTTTAAAGACCTTCCTCCTATCGTATTGGAAAAGATACCGGGTTATCTTGCAGGTGTCATTTCTACAAATGTACAGGCTAAGGGACGCTTATCAATGTTCAAGCCGGAGTATCTACACCGCTTGACGGCCGACGGATTGATAACTGCGAGCAATATTTATTTTCTTTCGGCTGACACCAGCAAGATGGTGGAAGTGGGGAAAGCCAAAATAGAATTAGATTCTAAGCGGATAGTCGACAATTTGCCGCTCCTTAAAGCTAAAGTGAATGTTGACACAGCCACTATCCTCGTCAGTGGTGTAGACCTGGCATTGGGTTCTATCAATCTGGATGCCGAAATTGAGGATACACGCAAGTCGGCAGCGCAGTTGGCCACCACTCGCATGATGCCAATATTGGGGAATCTGAAAGTCGGAAGGTTTAATATTATCTCCATCACAGACAGTGCCGGAGCCCGAATCCGAAATATCGGAGGAAAAGTAAGGGTACAAGGGTTGAGACAGAATGGGAAAATCCCGGAAATATTGGCCGACCTCAAAATTGGGAACGTTTCTGCAGGCTCTCTTTCTGACCGCATACTATTGCACGACACAAAAGTCAATGCGTCGCTTTATAAGATGGAATCGAAGCCGAATGCCAAGCATTCATCAGAAAAGAAAAAGAATATCTCAACACATAAGGAATATACATACATTTCTCCCACTGATGTGTATAAATACGTTTATTACAAGCGTACGCATAGAAAACACACACGAAGGGTGTATGGAGAGACTGGCGCCGACGATGAGGAATTGCTGATATGGAATCTTACTCCGCAATTCAAAAGATTTCTCAATGAGTGGAAGCTCAGAGGGTCGGTAGAAACAAGCAATTCCCGCATGCTTACCCCCCTCTTCCCTATTCACAACCGGATTACAAAAGTAGCTTTAAAATTCAACAACGACACTGTAAACATCTCTAATATCTCATTACAGGCGGGAAGGTCTGACATCACTTTGTCCGGGCTTATCTCCAACGTGCGCCGAGCCCTTACATCCTCGACCCATAATGACCTCAAAGGAAATTTCTCATTGTTGAGCGACACTATCGACATCAATGAGCTGTCAGCCTCAGTATTTACCGGAGCATCATATGCATCTGACAAACGCCACGGCAAAATCAGGAAAATGGATTCGAAGGATGACAAGACCTTGGAAGAACGGCTGGATGCCCTGTCGAAAATTGGACCCGGACGATCGTCTCCTGTTCTTATCCCTGTCAATATAGATGCCAATCTCAAGATTGGGGCAAATCATATGCTATATAGCGACCTTGACATGCAGAATATGGGAGGAGACCTGATGGTGTATGACGGAGGCATTAACCTCCATAATATGAAGGCGGATTCTGATGCAGGCAACTTGTCGCTATCAGCTCTTTATTCGGCACCAAAAGCGTCGGATATGCAATTCGGATTCGGACTTCAGGTCAAGGACTTTAATATCGCAAAGTTTGTGAGGCTCGTGCCGGCCATAGATTCCATCACTCCCTTGATGCATGACTTTTCAGGCACTATAGGGGCAGATTTGGCTGCCACTTGCGATCTCGATTCCGGAATGAATATCGTACTCCCCTCTCTCAATGCGGCAATCAAAATAACGGGAGATAATCTTGCATTCATTGACCCGGAGAAATACAGGACTTTAGGGAAATGGCTTGGTTTCAAGAACAAGGCAGACAACACTATACACAACCTGAATGTAGAGATGACCGTTGCTGACGGGCTTATGCGTGTATATCCGTTTGCATTCAATATCGACAGGTATAGACTTGGGATATATGGGTACAATAATATCAACATGGATTTCAATTATCATCTTTCCGTGTTAAAATCTCCCATACCGTTTAAGTTTGGAATCACGATAAAGGGGAATCCCAAGAAATATAAGGTCCGTTTTGGAGGGGCGAAATTCAATGAGGATACCGCAATTGAGAGTGTGGATATAGTGAATAATGCCAGAATAAATCTTGTAGACCAAATAGAAAATGTATTCAAGCGAGGAGTACGCAACTCACGTTTCTCAAAATTGCAGATAGCCAGACCTGCAGGATTCGATTCGGATATGGACTTGGGATTGAGCAAGGAAGACTCATTGAGACTGATACAGGAGGGTATACTGCAAGCTCCCGATACGACCAAAAACGCAGACTCCGGGAAAAAGAAGAAAGATAAGAAAAAAAAGAAACACAAGCGTTTCCTTTTCTTCTGATCAATCAATAATGAAGCTGATCAATAATAAGGCTGCCAAACTCCCATTGATAACGGAGCTTGGCAGCCTTATTATTGTCATTATTAGTGTAATCTATTTAGCTGATGAAAAGAAGTTCGCGATATTTGGGGAGTGGCCACATGTCGTTGTCGACAACTTCTTCAAGTTTGTCGATAGGGCGACGGATTGCGAATAGAGATTCAGCGATGTCATAATAAGCCTTTGCCTTCTCATACTCATTATCAATCTTGTTGGCAGCCTTGCGTGCTTCCACCATTGCAGACACACGGTCTTGTATCTCCTCAACGAGGCGAGTGACTTTCTCAAGAAGCTTGATTTCAGTCTTTGCCATATCCTTATAGCTGTCAGGATAAATATCCTTTATCTGGGTGATGATGCCAAGAAGCTTAGCCTTATAGGTAAGAGCTGCAGGAATGATATGGTTGATAGCCATTCTGCCGAGCACACGGGCTTCAATCTGCACCTTCTTTGTATACATTTCCCATTTCACTTCGTTGCGGGCCTCAAGTTCTGCCTTGGTGTAGACACCTGTACGTGTGAACATCTCTACAGCCTCGGGCTTTGTGAATTCCTTTATCATTTCAGGTACAGAGATTTCAGTGTCAAGGCCGCGGCGCTTTGCTTCCTCTTTCCACTCTTCAGTGTAGCCATTTCCATCGAAGCATACGGTGTCAATGATGTCGGCAATCATTGGTTTCAAAACATCCATGATAGCTTCAGTCATAGGCTTACCCTTGGCGATCTCCTTGTCAACGTCTGTCTTGAATGTGAGCAACTGGTCGGCTACAGCAGCATTGAGGGTAGTCATGGCGCCCGCGCAGTTTGCGCTTGAGCCTACAGCACGGAACTCAAAGCGGTTACCTGTGAAAGCAAACGGTGAAGTACGGTTGCGGTCGGTGTTATCAACGAATATTTCAGGAATTTCAATCAGACCCACAGATGCTCCTGTCTTTCCTGCAATTTCAATGGGAGTGTCGGATGGCATTTCAAGAAGCTTACGGAGCACTTCTGTCATTGTTTTGCCAAGGAAAGAGGAGATGATGGCCGGAGGAGCCTCATTAGCACCGAGACGATGAGCGTTTGTGGCAGTAGCAATGGATGCCTTCAGCAATGCATTGTGTTTCTGGACAGCCATGAGCACGTTGACAAAGAAAGTCACGAACTGCAGGTTTCCAAGTGGGTCCTTGCCCGGAGCGAGGAGAAGCGTACCGGTGTCAGTGCCAAGCGACCAGTTGTTGTGTTTGCCGCTTCCGTTGATTCCGGCAAAAGGCTTCTCGTGGAGAAGCAGAACGAACTTATGCTTGCGAGCGATGTCATTCATCAGATTCATTATCATCTGATTCTGGTCGTTAGACAGGTTGGTCTCACCATATATTGGTGCCAACTCAAACTGGTTGGGAGCCACCTCGTTGTGGCGTGTCTTCAAAGGTATGCCAAGACGATAACCGGCAATCTCGATATCGCGCATGAAAGCTGCAACGCGTGATGGGATTGCTCCGAAGTAATGGTCGTCAAGCTGCTGATTTTTCGAAGATTCATGACCCATAAGTGTACGGCCGGTGAGCATAAGGTCCGGACGAGCTGCATAGAAGTCTTCGTCAACGAGGAAATACTCCTGCTCCCAACCGAGATATGAGTAAACTTTCTTTACATTTGGGTCGAACATCTGGCAAATGGGAGTAGCAGCGTCGCAGACAGCCTTGAGTGCTCTTTTGAGAGGGGTCTTGTAGTCAAGGGCTTCGCCGGTGTAGGAAATGAACACAGTCGGGATGCAGAGCGTATCACCCTGAATAAATACAGGAGAGGTCGGATCCCAAGCCGTATATCCGCGTGCTTCGAATGTAGCACGTATGCCACCATTCGGGAATGATGATGCGTCAGGTTCTTGCTGGAAGAGAGATTTTCCGTTGAATTCCTCAATCATACCACCCTTACCGTCATATTCCATAAAGGAGTCATGCTTTTCGGCAGTTCCCTCCGTAAGTGGCTGAAACCAGTGGGTGATATGGGTCACTCCATGCTCCATAGCCCACACTTTCATTCCTTCTGCCACCTGATCTGCGATATCGCGATCGAGAGCTTTGTCGCCTTCTATGCAGGCTACGAGTGCATCATAGGTAGACGGCTTAAGATACTTGCGCATCTTGTCGCGGTTGAAGACGAGTTCGCCGAAGTATTCCGAGGGGCGAGCTACGGGGGTTTCTACGTCGAGGGCCTTTTTCTTGAAGGCATCCTGAACAACGTCAAATCTAAGTTTGCTCATAACTTAAGTATTTTGATAGTTTTACCTGTTTTTCTACAACTCATCTCGATATACCCCAAAAGAAAAAGGGGCTAATTTCCCTAAGGGGAAACCAGCCTCTTAATAAATCTTAGCTTGCCAGCATCAAATAATCATCACCGGACTGGTGCGGTGAGAAAACACAGACAAGCGAACCTGAACATTGTTCAAGTTCTGCTGTTGGCTTTGTTGCTGGACAATATTTTGGTGTAATCTTGTCATAAATTTTCGCGTTTGCGTTGCAAAATTACTGAATATTTTTTGTATCTGCAAATTTTTCTTAAAATTATTTTTTGAATCGGCTAACTATATGAGCAAAGTTATAAATTCATCAGTCAAGTGTCTGGACTCCGCCGCCGTTGACCATCAGTGTCTGGCCTGAGATCCATGGAGACATGGGAGAGGCAAAGAAAAGTACTGCCTGTGCGATGTCAGAGACTTCTCCGAGGCGATGGATCGGTGTGTGCGAGAGCATACGCGCCTCTATCTCGGGAGTCATTACTCCAGCCAAGTCATTAGCCATAATTTCTGATTTTCGGGTTTTATTCAGACACGTAAGTCGCATATAGAATCATATCTCTTTTTCGTATGTGAGAAAATTTTGTTAACTTTACAACATAATCAATTATTAATTGAGAATTTGAGTGAATGATCTGAATATATGGATAAGGATAAAAAAAAGAAAAGTCTAATAATCAGAGCATTAAAGATTCTTGGCATTACCATCTTAACTCTTATCGTGCTATTTCCAATATCGATATTTGTATTAAATTGGATAATAGTCTCAAGTATGGGCAGAGATGCACGAAAAGTCTATGATGAGGCAAAGATACAACTTGTAGATTCTCTGGATAGTTTTATACGTATCAATCATCGATTGCCCTTACTGCTATCTGAAATCGGATTAACCCAAAATGCTATTTCTTATGACCTTGATGACATATTTTATGTCACGCTAATTCCTGATGACCCTAAAGATAACTCCTATTTTCTAAAATTTGGTTATCATAGTGGTAATTCAGACTATTATATCAGCAAGACTGGTGAATGGCATAACATGTACAAAACACCATCTCTTTTCGTTGACAATGACACTCTACAAAGGATATATCATATAAAACGATGGTTAGCCGATGATAAATTCGTTCGCATTGTTGATAGCATACGTCCTAATACTTCAATATCATTTGATTATTATGTCTGGGAGGATGATTCAATCGTCTTCATCCATAGATATGATAAAGATACAGGAATTTATATGAAAGGGTGGGCAGTATCCGGCAAGTATTTTATTTTGTTTAATGAGTTCGGCGATTGGGAGTATAAAGACAAAGATGGGAATATATACCATAAATTCTGGAACTACCGGGAAAATGACTCGCTAATCTATCGCCCGGATCCCAAACCCAAGTTTATCAAGAGAGCAAAATAACCCAATGGCCTGATTCCCTCCTTAAAGTCCAATATGTCCGATGATTCTCACTGCCACAACTATATGATTAAGAGTCATTTCTTTTCCTGTAGAGGTCTGTATATGCGATAATTCCAGAAAAAAGTACGTGTATTTCTCCTCTCTTGTATGGATTCTGTCTTATCGGATCTTCCATATTTATCAGAAATAACGATGACAGAGATTATCCAGCTTCTCTATATTATGCAGATTACCAAATGCTAAATATAGTTTCTTTATAGTTTCTTTGAATATTGGATCTTTAGGCAGACGATTGTATGTTATAGCAAAAAGACATTCTAAGTAAGCCGCCCATTCTGGATCATTTTCATAGACTTCTTTGATTTGTCCTAAACTCTCAGAGGTTGTTTAAAAATAAATTTATGGATTGGGACAGAATCGAATAGAAAGACGCGCAGAAGCTGGAAGTGTGGCGATGGCAGTGGCGAAGTCGTTCATCTGATGGAATTTATCGAAACCGGCATCGGAACGGCGACGGAGATTATCTGGCCATGGACATAGCATAAGCAGTCTGCCGGCCCCGCATAAATCAAAATATTCCCCCGAGGGCTTGAAGCGCTCGTTAAAACCAAGATCACGGAGTATGATTACACTACATCCTGTATCAATGGCTTTCCGAATGATGTCTTTTTCAGCTTTATGTATAGCTGGAGATATCGGGATCGCTCCCTTTGCAATCTCCTCGCTGCAGTATGCAGAATATCGATCGAATTCTTCTTTACTCCAACTTCTATGGATCCTTATTGGAAGGAGAAAGGGCTTTTTAAGCAGAAACATATTGCCGAAAGCTGCATATTCATGGCCTCCGATGACCACATTCAGATGGCGCTGAAAAAGATCCGGGTGCCGTTTGCGCAGCAAATAGCGGCGAGGATTATCCTCAATGTATTTTATTGCGCGGTCCAGTTGCTCTTTATTAAAGATTATTTGATCGTCAAAGGGTTTGAATAAAGTTGTAAAGTTCGGAAGATTAGAAATGCGTGTATAAGTTTGGGAGCAAGCCTTCGTAAAAGGAGCAATATATCGCCCGACAGATTTATCCAATTCAGATACCACTTGCAAGACAAAGTGGATATGATCCGGCATAATTACATATCGTCTTATCTGCAATTTCGGATTCTTCTTCGGAAGAGCCATCAATTCCTCCTTTATACATTCGCCCAATTCTGTATTTTCAGGGATGATCATCTCACCCTTTCGAAGGATTGCTTCGCATGGTATATTTATTGTAGATAATCTTGGAGTGCATGGATAAGCCGTAATAGTGATAAGGTAATATCCCGAAGCCGTATAATCATGAAAATCCGCACGAGGAGCCTGGCGCTTTTTGTTTTTGCTTGGATTTTGAGCTTTATTTAGATTTTCCATGATCATATCTATTTTGAAGATTCGAAAATTATCAAGATGGCCAAGTTTTCAAGATGGCTAAAGCCACCTTGCAGTAAAAGAGAATTTGCCCATCCTTTCTCACTGGTTCAAGCTTTAGCTTGAATGAAAAAAGCCGAAGCTAAATGCTTCGGCTTTCAGTGACCCCGGTGGGGCTCGAACCCACGACCCAATGATTAAGAGTCATTTGCTCTACCAACTGAGCCACGGAGTCAACTTGTTTTGTTGGTCATCGGGTTTGTTTCCCGATTGCGAGTGCAAAGTTACTACCTTTTTTTGAACTGACCAAATTTTTCAGTAACTTTTTTCAAAAAAATTCGAATTTTTATTTTTTTCTATTCTCAACGAGAAAAATCGTTGAGATTATTTGGTCAACTGCAAAAATAGTTATAACTTTGTGGCGAGTTCAGCACGCAGAGTCCGCGGAGGTGCAAAGGGTGCTGAGGATCAATTTCAAGATACATATTTAATAGACCAAAGAAACGAATATAGATATGAAAGAGCAAGACGATAAAAAACCGCATCTGACTACTAAGGAAGAGGAAGTGATGCGAATATTGTGGGAGCATGGGCCAATGCTGGTGAAGGAAGTGCTTGAATATCTTCCGGAACCTAAGCCACACGTCAATACGGTATCGACCGTAATACGTGTGCTTGAGAAGAAGGGATATGTAGGGCATGAGAAGGAAGTGGGCACCTACCGCTACCATGCCATCCTTGAAAAAGACAGTTATAGGAAAGCGACTCTCATGACGATGCTCCGCAATTATTTCGACAACAGCCTTAAGAGCATGGTGTCGGCTCTTGTGCAGGATGGGCAATTGAGCGAGGATGAGATTAAAGAGTGCATCGACATCATCGAGAAAAAGAAAAATTGAATATAATGGGACCATTGGCTGCCTACTCAATCAAAAGCGCGATACTACTATCCGCACTTTTCGCAATATATATGCTGATTCTCGGACGGAAGAAATGGCCATCATTGCGCCGCTTCTCGCTGATCGGCATCTGTCTCGCCTCGCTGAGCCTACCCCTGCTGTACACCTACAGCAGGCATATACGTCCGGTAGCCACTTATGTGGATTTGACCACGCCGGCACCCACAGTAAACGTAAGTGATAACTTCACACCTCTCATATTCACCGTCATTGCTGGAATCATAGCGTCGGGCATATGTATGGGCACAGTGATTTCCATTATTGGACTCATACGCATACTGACACTACGGACAACGACGGTATACAGCCACGGCTTTAAATTCAAAGTGATCGATACCGCCCAGACCTCCCCATTCTGCTTCTGCGGCAGCATATACATATCAAAGGAGGATCTCGATGACATTCCGGAGATGATCATCACCCATGAGCA
>JAIDSL010000086.1 GCA_029061255.1 Muribaculaceae bacterium | reverse complement strand
TCAACAATATAAAAACGGACGCACGAGCCGTGCGTCCCTACAAGATGCGGAGAATATAGTTCTGCAACACCCTCCTAATGCGGGTAAATATGTGTTAATGGTGACTTTATTGAGCTGAGTCGGATTTCTCGGAAGATGTCGTAGTCTGGGGCGTCTCGTTCTTTTTGAAGGAGCGGGTGACGTAGTCTGTAAGGTAGACTGTGAAGAGCGGGAAGATGATCATGCCGGAGATTGGGAGTACGACTGCCACTATCTTACCGGCAACTGTCACAGGCGATATGTCGCAACCTACTGTAGAGAGGTTCATCATTGTCCACCAAAGGGCTGTCCAATAAGAATTCACATCCGGATTCACACCTGCTTCGCGCTGATAGAATATGAGCGAGCAGAAGTAGGCGATGAAGAGCATTATCGTGATGTATGATGCAAAAAGGCTCGACACTGCATTTGATGACACATAGCTTACCACAATCGCCAATGCCAAGGCACCTCTTGCCAAAGGAATAAACCTTACAAAGAATAGGGCATCAGCACTCAAGTGGATATTCAGATAGTTGACTATATTCAAGACGGGAATAGACAATATCAAAAACCAAAAACGGCGTTTGACATACGACCATTTCCTGTCGGCATAATACAGACCTAAGAAGAAGTCGAGAATAAAGACCATGCAGACCCAATACTGGAATGTCATGTAAGCATGGTTCTCAAGGAAATTAATGCGCTTGAAAGTGTCGTATGAGATCCATGCTATGAGGGCTGCTGAAAGAAGCAGTACGACGATGTTCATGAACGTCATAATGATGCGTTCAGACTTCGGTTCCGGCTTTAACGTGGGAGTTGGTGTGCTTATAGTTGCCATAGTATTTGATTTTTATTTAGAAGACTTGGGTTTTGCGAAATATGTGATAAGTGCACCTGCTACCATCACGGCGATGGAGACAATCATGACTGTAGTGGGGCCTCCGCTTTTCAGAAGCACCGGGATTATGAATGCTCCTGCTACTGCTCCGGCCTTGCCGATTCCTGCGGCAATGCCTGTACCGGTGCCACGGTTCTCGATTGCGTAAACCTGGCTTGGAAGAATGAAGGTGATAAGGTGAGGCCCGGCATTGAGGAAGAGCTCGAAGATTACAAATCCTGCGATTGCCACCCAAGACGGCCAGTGGCAGAGGTAGGCCGCCATGAGGAATCCAAGACCTATTGCGCTTCCCCAGAACCCCACGATCTGCATCTTCACGTGATTTTCTTTCTTAAGCAGATAAAGGCCGAGCCCGAATCCAAGCATCATGACGAGTGTGAGCACGAACGTGAGTCCTACGGAGTGGGTGATATGTTCTATCTCAGGTGCCGTAGCCGGCAGGCTGTCGATCTTGAAGCTCATGATGAGCACAGGAAGAAAGATACCGATACCGTAGACACCGAGTCCCTCGCATGCCCAAGGCACACCGGTCAGGATTATCTTGCGCAAGTGCTCCTTTATGAAAGCCCCCATGCTTTCAGGCTTTGCCTGGGGTTTGGATGATGTGGCAGCAGCCACATCGGATATCATCCTGACATTCGGGCCAAGGAATTTCTCAACCGCCTTCTGCGCCTCTGCCGTATGTCCACGGCTCATAAGCCACTGCGGGCTCTGGGCAAACCACAGACGGCTCACGAACATGATGGCACCAATGATTCCTGTGATATAAAAGAGATCGGGCCAGATGGCTGGATCCTTTGACTTGGTGATCATCACATAGCAGATTATAGCTACAACTGCACTTCCTGCAGACGCAAGTGCCTTGGCGAGTCCCACCATGAATGTGCGCCACTTCGCTGGCATGAGTTCGGAGATGTAATCCGGGTCGAGGCTATATTCCCCTCCGATGGCAAACCCCATCAGGAACAGACATACGAGCAGCACCGGCACGGCGTGGATGAATACGCATATTAGTGATGTGGCAAGGATGATTAGTGGACAGAGCCGGAAGAAAAACAGGTAACCGAAGCGGTCGCTCAATCTGCCGAACACGACGGTACCCACCATAATGCCTATGAGTGAGATACACCCCATTAAGCCCTGTATGCCGGAACTTAGCTCGGGATGCGCCACAAGTTGGATTAGTGGAATCACAATTCCGACCAGAGTGGCAAGGCCCTGACCGATAAACTGCCCAAGCGAGGCAACTATCATTATGAATATCTGGCGTGCTCCCAAAGGCATTGTCGCCAAATCTACGGTCTTTGATGTAGTGGAATCAGTAGTCATTGTCTATCGTGTTTTTTCTTGGTAAGTAGTTATTGGAATTTTTATATTATATTAACACTGCGGGAGCCTTACGGTTCAATATCAAGGGCTCATTCCGCATGGAATGAGCCCTGACTTTTATGAATTTCCCGAGAACAGGACAACTCAACTACAAATGTCACTGATAAGAGGTCTCGACGTTGACGAAGCTTTCCACTGCGGGGGCACCGAATTCGATGGCTCCCATGTCAGAATTGGAGTTGATGACGAGGTTATAGACGTAATGGCATCCTGGCTTCCATTCTTTAAATGCACTTGTGGAGAGGGGGAATTTTAGCAGACCGTCGCCAAACGTGCTTCCCTCCACTACGTTTTCGGTCGGAGTGTTTTCGTTTGGCCATAGCTTTGTCCCGCTCTTGGCGTCATATATGGAGCACATCACTGCTATGTATGTGTCTGAGCCGCTTCCGTTGTTATTCCAGACAAGCTGTTGGGGAATGAGGTATCTTGAGCCGGGAACAGTTGTCGTGCCCATGTCGGTGGCAGTAGATGAGAGTGTGATTCTGTCGTCAGGAACCTGGCTCATGTGCATCAGATAGGGCATCGGCGTATTCTGGTCGGTCCAGGTGCCTATTGTCTGGTCGCCGGGAGCGTCGGCTGTGGATCCTGAAGGAAAATGGAAGTTTCCCTTGGAGTTGAGGTTTGAAAGAGCCACATTGGTTACCATCACCTTAAGTTCCGTATTTGACGAGCTCATCTTGACTGTGAGTTTTGATAGGGCGTGTCGGAAATTGAATATGACCTGGGCGTTCGAGAGTCCTGCGCCGCCGGTAAGGTTGGGGCTTACGGCATATACAATGTCTTCTGTGCCGTCTGAGGCATCGTAAGGGACTCCGGCGAGAGGTGTGTTGGTGCCGAGCCATGAAGCGGGAGCGAATGCATAGAAGTCAACCGCTTTCTTAGAGGGCCAGTATTTCACGGGGTCGTAAGTCCAGACGTTAGATGTGCTCTTGGTCACTTCAACGTTGTCCATAAACAGGTCAGGTGATGTGCCGTTGCCCGTATAGGCATATACGTTGAAGGTCTTGAGGTTGCTTGTGGTGATATCTCCGGCTCGGGAGAACTCTGTGTTGGCTGCAAACCTGATTTCATTCGATTGCTCTTCACTAAGTGAGCGAGGTTCATCGGTCGACGAGCATGCCGATGCGATTATCGCTGCGGATGCGGAGAGAATGTACGCCGAGTGCTTGTAAAATTTCTGTGTTTTCATGGCGATTAAATTAAGAGAATGAAGAAATACGTTTATTAAGAATATGTGATTTCGATCAGTTGCCAGCCATCCACTCCTACTGAGATTCCTACATCAGGATTTGTCGGAGTATCCGCTTCCGGAATGTCGAGACCTTTTATATTGATGTAAACGTCTTTAGGGTGCTTGCTGTTCATTACCTGGTCCGTGACATCGAATGTTTTAGAATATTTGCCGTGAGATGTCGTCACAATCACGTCAAGGAATATCTTAGGGTCAACAATGTCCGGATTCCCAAA
>JAIDSL010000085.1 GCA_029061255.1 Muribaculaceae bacterium | reverse complement strand
CTTCCGGCGTAAGAAATTCGATTGACATGAAAAAATTCATCGATATATGCCAATTCGTGTTGGTGCTGATGGGACTCATGATTTGCGGACTATTCTGCACTTCACTCTTACAAATGCTGCCTTTAAAAGGAAACGCATTACAATGGTGTCTGATAGGGGGACAAAATATCCTTGCATTTATCTTACCTGCCATCCTGACATGGAAAATGTGCTTCAAGGCATCCCCTGTTATAGCTATTGAAGCTAACCATCTTCCTTCTATAAAAATGATTGGGATAACATTGCTGATATATATCTTGGCGCTTCCGGCACTCAATCAAATAGTATATTGGAACCAGGAAATGACTCTGCCGGAGGCGTTATCGGAGTTTGAGGAATGGTGCAGGGCAATGGAGGAGCAAGCCGAAGAGCTCACAACCGGACTTTTAAACAGCACAAGCCTCGTTCCCACTATCATCAACATACTCCTCATCGGAGTACTTACAGGTATTGGCGAGGAGTTCTTTTTCCGCGGTGGATTGCAGAGAATGATGGTATGGTGTAAGGTAAATCCACATTTAGCAATATGGATTACAGCAACTGTGTTCAGTGCCATCCATTTTCAGTTTTTCGGTTTTATACCGCGACTTCTGTTGGGAGCCTTTT
The DNA here is from genome assembly GCA_029061255.1 of Muribaculaceae bacterium. Lineage (GTDB taxonomy): Bacteria > Bacteroidota > Bacteroidia > Bacteroidales > Muribaculaceae > Lepagella. The sequence goes on along the minus strand of JAIDSL010000085.1, from coordinate 8,715 downwards.
TCGGATATCTATACTGGTGGAGCGGAAATATTTGGGTAAATTCATTTGGGCATGCCCTCAACAATAGCCTTGTGATAGTATCTTCTTGGTGCATCAACAAAGGTTATCTCTCAGAAGAATTCGACATGTTTGGAGTTTCAGAAGGAGGATTTCCTGTTTTAGCCATAATCAGCGCCCTGTTGGTATCTGCTATTATCTTTATGCTGTGCAAGCGAGGTGTTCTCGTAGGCAAGGGGATTATTCCACCTGAAATTCCATCAAAAAATTTAGAAAATGCCACCGAAAGCAAGTAAGGAACTCACATATCGCGATGTTCTCGACCGAATAAAGAAACGGGATTTTGCCTCAGTCTATCTATTGATGGGGGAAGAGCCATATTATATCGACCTTATAGTTGATGCACTTGAAAGAAGTGTAGTAAAGGAAGAAAATCAAGCGTTCGACCAACTTGTGTTCTATGGTGCCGACTCCGATCTTGAGGTTGTCATTGCGAGTGCACGTCAATACCCTGTGATGGGAGACAGGCAACTCGTGATCTTAAAGGAAGCACAGACATGTCCCGGTTCAAAAGCACAACTTGATAAACTTGCCTCCTACATTTCCCAGCCTAATAGACAAGGAGTGTTTGTACTTGCCTATAAAGGGGATAACCTTTCTGCCACTTCTGCATTAATGAAAGCTGCATCAAAAGCTGGAGACAATGTAGTAGTCTTTAAGAGTCCAAAGATTCGAGACTATCAATTGGCAGCCCCAATAAAAGAATATTGCAGAATCAAAAAAATAGGAATCGAAGAGGATGCTGTCCAGATTTTGATAGAGTATATCGGAAACTCCCTTCAAAAACTGTTTGGGGAAATCGACAAACTGATAGTGAGTGCCGGCCAAGGAGCGCAGCGCATCACTGCCGGAATGGTAGAGGAAAATATCGGCATTTCAAAGGAATTTAATAACTTTGAGCTCATAAAAGCAGTCTCCACAAAAGATTATCCCAAGACATTGAGAATTCTTGATTATTTCAGGAAAAACCCCAAAAACAATCCCAGTGTAATGACAACCTCAATGCTTCAGAAATTCTTCAGTCAATTGGTAGTGGCACACTTCACACAAGACAAGACCGACAGAGGACTTATGGAAGCATTGCAACTGAAGACTCCATATGCCCTAAAGGATATCCGGGAAGGACTTAGAATGTATTCACCACGGCAGTCGCTTGCAGCAATCTCTGCATTGCGCGATTTTGACTGCAAGAGCAAAGGAATAGGTTCACTTCAAAATGAATATGACCTTCAGCAAGAACTGATGTTTAAGATTTTTACAGTATCCTAAATATTTGATTGTAGTATAAAGGGCGGCTTTCCAATAAGGAGAACCGCCCCTTGATGTCACATTTGACCAAGTTTTGTGCTCGGGATGTCAATACCTTGCGACGAAGTAGTTTATAGCAGATTAAACTGCGCAAATCGAAGGTAGAGTTTCTTTTCACCCGCCTGAGCAAACTTTACGGTGATGACTCCTTCACCCATAACAAAATCAAGTTTCGTCACCACTCCCTCGCCAAGTTTGGCATGAACTATACGGGTTCCAACAGGCACTTCTTCGGGACTATGTATACCGGGGGCATTGCCTTTAGAGTCTACAGCAGGACTTATTACATGAGAGTCACCCTTTGAATCTGAAAATCTTGTTGGAGCACTCCCATACGAAGACTTGCGATGAGAATCATAAGTTGATGAGAACGATTTCTTACCTCCAGACCTGAACGAATTGTAACGATCCATGGGATTTACAAAAGAGTCTGCATGAGAACTATCAGAAAAATCAGATGAAGTCTCAATCTGGACAAATTTCTTACCAATCTCCGATAGGAATCGCGAAGGACGGGTCTGAACGGTCTGGCCATTTCGAAAACGCGTCTTGGCATATGTAAGGGCGCAAGTCTCTTTAGCTCTTGTCATGGCTACATAAAGCAACCTACGCTCCTCTTCCACTTCATCGGTGGAATTCATTGACATTGCAGAAGGAAGTAGCTCTTCCTCCACACCTACCACAAACACATGCTTGAATTCAAGTCCTTTGGCAGCATGGCATGTCATGAGAGTCACTTTCTCATCGGAAGTATCGTCAGAAGAATCCTGATCAGTAGCGAGCATTACGTCTGACAAAAATTCCTGCATACCTACGCGCTCATCCCCTTCTTCCTGACGTGTATCTACGAAGTCTTTCAGACCTGCAAGAAGCTCCTTAAGGTTTTCCTGCTTGCTTATGGATTCCGGAGTATTGTCATGGTTCAATACGGTAAGGATCCCACTGCGATTGAATATGAGTTGTCCTAATTCATAAGCATTAGAACCTTTAGCATTATCATCGATAAATTCTTTCGCCATATCTCGGAAGGCAGTAAGTTTCTTTAGAGTACCGGCATTGACATCAACTCCCTTGGCTATTGGGTCCTGAAGTATCTGCCAGATGCTTGCGTTTGCCGTCGACGCTGCCTCCGAGAGCTTTCTCATAGTGGTCTCCCCTATTCCACGTGCAGGGTAATTAATCACTCTTCGCAGTGCTTCATCATCGTCGGGATTGATAGCAAGGCGGAAATAACAAACGGCATCCTTGATTTCCTTACGCTGATAGAAAGAGAGCCCTCCATATATACGGTAGGATATATTACGCTTCCTCAAAGATTCCTCGAGAGCACGGCTCTGGGCATTGGTGCGGTAAAGCACAGCATAATCTTCATATGAATCATGACAGCTAAGTCTGGATTTAGCAATCATATTTGCCACAAGATACGCCTCTTCGATATCAGAATAAGTAGAGAGAATCTTTACACGTTCCCCCTCATCATTCTCGCTGTAAACGTTTTTCTTCATCTGCCGGGTATTCTTGTCGATAAGGCTTCCGGCAGCATTTATGATATTCTGGGTAGACCTATAGTTTCTCTCCAGCTTGAATATTTTCAAGCCCGGATAGCGCCTTTCCATATTGAGAATATTGCCTATATTTGCGCCACGGAAAGAATAGATGCTTTGTGCATCGTCGCCTACCACACAAAGATTTTTGTGAAGGGCTGCCAGCTGAGAAATTATCAGGTGCTGTGCAAAGTTAGTATCCTGATACTCATCGACAAGAATATAACGGAAAAATTCCTGATAGTGCCTTCTGATGTCGGGGAAGTCACGCAGCAGGATATTCATATAGACAAGGATATCATCAAAATCCATTGCATCAGCTCTCTTGCATCGTTCGCAATAGGCTTTGTAGATTCTTCCGGTCAAAGGTCGCTTTGCCCTTTTATCTGCATTATAATTATCGGCATCTTGAATGTACTGGTCCGGATCTATCAGCGCGTTTTTAGCATTGGATATTATCGAATGAATAGTAGCGGGCTTGTAGATCTTCTCATCAAGCTGCATTTCTTTAATGATGCTTTTCAATAACGACCTTGAATCGGAAGTGTCATATATCGTAAACGAAGGCTTGAAGCCAATCTCCTCCGCATGAAGGCGCAGGATTCGCAAGAAGACCGAGTGAAATGTACCCATCTTAAGTCTGGATGCCACTCTTTCGCCAACCACATCCCTGATGCGCTCCTTCATCTCTCTGGCAGCCTTATTGGTAAATGTCAGAGCAAGGATTCGCCATGGCTCATAGCCTGACCTAAGAAGATCTACAATTTTATATGTCAGGACACGCGTTTTGCCGGAACCGGCACCGGCGATGACCAGAGCAGGCCCGTCTTTGTATACGACAGCATCGCGCTGCTGGTCGTTGAGAAGATCAAGATAGTTATAGTTGATTTCAGACATTCGAAAAGGTATGCGTTTTCATTGAAGATTATCATAAGTCGGCCGACCAAGCCGGTATAGCGGAGAGGAAAGAGTAAGAGTCATGGTCGTAATCCATCTCGCAACAAAAATGTCGGAGGCCATTGCTCACAATGAGATAGCGAGAACGTAGCACCATATTATACCGAGCAATTTGGTCAAAAACACTTTGAGTGATAGCGACCGTTGGAGCTTTATATTCCACAATTACCACCGGAGAACCATCACTTCTGAATACCACCGTATCGCATCTGCGCCGGGTATTATTAAGGGAAAGTGGCACCTCATTGCCCATAAGAGAAGCCGGATAACCGAGATTCCCGGTCATCCAAGCTGTAAAATGCTGCCTTACGTACTCCTCCGGAGTAAGAGCCACATATTTTTTCCTTAGTGGATCAAACACCTTTAGAATTTTATCTTCCATCCGCAGCCTAAGCTCTACCGGCGGAAGATTCAATGGGGGCTGTTCGGTCACTTATAATGAGGATCAAAAAGTGTGTTAAGTAGATGAGCAAGACGCAGGCCACCCTTGAGAAGCTGCTGCTCGATCACAGGAGTCCATTCAGCTATATAATCATAGCTGATATTGGTGCCTTCCGGAGTCTTGTCATAGATTTCAGTAGCGTAAGCGAAAGTTTCTTTTCCCCAGTCATCAGGGTCGGAAGATGAAATTATTACAGCCTCCTCATCTTTTGAAGCACGGTCAATCTGATCTTGCCATTCAGTGTAAGTCCAATTGTGGGCAGATTCGACAACGCTGCTGTCCCAGATGCCATGAAGGTTTCGATCGCTATTGAAATATTTTACCTTCACACTGTTGCCACCTCGGTCTGAAAGATGCCCCATGTGCATAGGCTGGTGTATGTCACCCAAGAAATGCACTAAAAGTTTGAGGGCAAGCTGTTTTTCCTCCAAAGATGAGTTTGGGTCAGCAAGAATTGCATACTGCCCTTTGATAGCGGTAGTCACATCACCGTTTTCATTACGAGGGAATTTGTCATAATCATGACCGGCATCTATATTACGATAATGCCAAGTCTTGGTGTATTCATACTGAGGAGTATGGCAAGCGTTATCAGCCCAGTTTGCCCAGTAGACAATGGACTTACCTCCTAATATTGAGTCACAAGCAGCCTTGGTGGCAGGAGTGAGATGTTTTTCTGCTATGAAAGCTGTCACGTCATGTCCTTTCTGGCCCCATCCAAAAGCTGACGCCGACATGGAGAGCATTATTCCAAGTGAAAGTATAGTTTTGCTGTTCATGTTGGTTAAATAGTTTTTTCCACTACAAAATTAAGAAAAAAACGTTAGAATTACAACTTACCAAGGGTAAAAAAACAAAATTTCGCACCAAATTAATGGTATAATTGTTATAGTATCATAAGAATCATTAAAAATAATACTATGAAAAGCAAGAATTTGACTTATACGGGTATAGTAACCCTTATTTTGGGTGTGGTCCTGCTCTTTATGCAGGCTACAGCAATCAACATAGTGGTCATGGTGGTGGGAGGAGCGTTCCTTCTCTCAGCAGTCATAGACTTGATAGTTGTCTTTCACAGCAAGGCTACACTGGAGGCAAACGGCGAGAAAAAATCAGCCGGTTCCATTTCTATAATATCAACGCTCACGGCAGTAGCCACAGGAGCGCTTGGATTATGGATGCTTCTGAGCCCCGCAAGTTTCAGCTCTCTGCTGGTATATGTATTTGCTGCAATAATCCTTCTTGCAGGTCTCTATCACATAAGCATGCTTGGCTTCGGGTTTAGGAATGCAAGATTTCCATTTGCATTCTACATATTGCCTATCCTTCTTGTGGCAACAGGGGTTGTAATATTTGTTCTCGGACCTGTGAAGATGATGAATGCCATAGTGCTTGTCACCGGAATTGCACTCATAGTCTATGCAGTCTGCAATTTCCTTGAGGCTGCAGGGGAAAGCAGCTATCAGAAAGCCATTGAGAATTGATAATTTAGAATTTTAATTTCACACGTGATTTAAGACATTCCGGACAATCGTGGCCTGCCACTTTTGTTCGGAACTTCATTGTGTATTCGTGTCCGCAGACATCACATCTGTAAGATTTTATGTCTTCAGGATTCTCTTTCATATCAGTCTCCGCTCTAACACCCGGATTAATGTCGGAGGGGCGAGACAAGTCAAGGTCTTTCCAATCAGGAATAGCTTCCCATGCATCGCGTCCACCCCATGAGGCATCTATTCTGTCTTTGACATCATTGTCAATCCACCACATTGGCCCGAGTTTGGGAGTCTTAGCCACGCGTCCCATAAAAAGTTTTAATGCGAACGCCGGAGCGATTGGCGCAAGTGAGAAATACCATGGAAGTTCACGCTTCATCTGCGCGAAGTATTCCTGAGGAGAAACTCCACTTCGGAAATGAAGAATATCCTCAAGTATATCTGAGTCTGTAAACCAGAATCCGTGGAAATTACCCGTAGCAAACCAATTTGCATTGAAGATTTTTTCAGGAGGAGGGCATCCCATTCCTTTAAGGAGCTCGCATTCAAACTCATAATTTGTCATCCTATATGGCGCTCCCCCACCTATATTATAGCATTTATTCCAAAAAGTATCGGGAACTTCATCACGGCAGACCCTTTCAAGAAGACGGCCCGAATCATCGGCTGTCACCCATTCAAGGACACCACGAATAGGAACATGGAAAGCGATCGGATCAGAGGCATTCATCAGAAGGCCACTGTGCAGGATCCCTGTCTGGCGAAGAGATGCCCACCATGGAAGGTCGGAATCCATGAGCATTCGTTCAGCTTCCGTCTTGGAATAAGCATACGCATCAAAAAAGGCAGGTGTCAGCGGATCTCCACATTGCCCCCAATGGTCAGGAATTGACCGATTGCCATATTGAGACACCGAGCCGATATATACGATCTTAACTTTATCTTTCCTTGGCAGAGCGGCTTCTATGATGTTTCGCATCGCACCGACATTTGTCTTGATGGTTTTCTCAGGGAACCAGTCGGCAGAAGGAGACACCATACCACCAACATGGAGCACAATGTCTGCATCACTGACTCCTTTTGAGACAGTTTCTTTGTCAAGAAGATCGCCCCAGATCACTTTCACACCTTTTTTAACATATGGTGAAAGTTTCTTTCTGTTTTTCTTGCTGTCTCGAGCAAGGACTGTGACTTCATATTGACCGGGAACGGAAGTCAGTTCTTTGAGGCCTTTCGAACCCATCACGCCGGTAGCGCCTGTCAGGAATATCTTTTTCATACTTCAATGCTTAGATTTGCAAAGGTAATTAAAAAAAATGATATATCGGTGTTATCCTAATAAATTTCGAAATATATTTACGGTTATTTTAGATTGCAGGAGCGAGGAGGATTTTTAATAGCATTGGGGTGAGCTTTTCACCCAAAGACAAACTGGCTGCGCCAGGAGACAAAAGAAAGGAGTACCACTCCGTGGCAGAGACTGGGAGAGAAATTTAAACTGTGAGTCACATGGCATTAATGCTAAGAGTGGCTTCATTAAAAATAAACTGATTTAAAATTTGCAAGATTCGATAATTTAAAGTACCTTTGTAAAAAATCCATATACCATGCCAAAATACATTGATCCAACATACGATGCCGGATTCAAACTGACATTCGCTAAAGGAGTGTGAGAGTTTGATAGATATGTGGCTTTATAATATCAAGAATATGGGAGCAAGACAGGAAGTGGCGTTTATGCGCAATAACGAGATATTCAAGAGACTGGAAAAAGTGACGAGCGTTGCTTCATTGACTCCGGCTGAGCGAAGGAGTTACGAGGCGGATGTTAAAAACGCTCGTGATACCTTGAATCAAATTCGAACTGCAGAAGAGAGAGGTGAAAAACGGGGCGAGAAGCGAGGTGAGAAGCGGGGGGAGAAGAATGCTCAAATCAGAATTGCTCGGAATATGTTGGCTGAGGGAATGACGATAGAGTCGATTTCTTCTATGACTGGGTTGACTATTGCTGATATAGAGAGGCTTAAGACCCAACAACAATAGAAATCCTGATCATATCTTAGCTACAAGAAATATACTTTCTGTCTTGATTTATTGTTAAACTTATATGTTAAATGAAAATCCCTCGGACTGGCCGAGGGAAAAGTATATTTTATAATTAGGTTATTCATATTCAGATTTATCGCATCCTTAAATCTTTAGCTTAGAAAATTTGAACACGTTCTTATTTAAGCCATTCATCAAGTTCTGACAGTGAATGAATATGATTGGTGGTTGACACAATATCACCATTACTGCTAATTATGATGTAGGATGGATAGCCCTGAAAATTGAAACGCTGCATCAGGCTTTGGTGCTGATCGAGAGGCAGACGGTAGTGATCGCCGGTGAAGGCCTTGATGCGTTCATTCCATCGTTCTTCAGGACTCGTTTCGTCGGCAAGATAAACAAAGGCAACCTTGTCAGTGTAATCACCTTTTTCCTGTTCGTGGTCTGCCATCGCAGCGAGACATGCTCCGCACCATGTATTCCAAATATCAATGAATATCATCTTACCCCTGTGCTTCTCCACAAGGTTAAGGATTATCTTGTCTCCATCATCATCGGGTGACATCTGGCTGACATTCGATACCGCTTTTGCAAGCACTCGCTTAAGGACGTTGTTCTGCTCAGTAAGGAATGAAACAGCCACCGAAGAAAAATCTTTTATATCCTCCTCAAACACAGCATCAGGCAACAATGCCCCATTAGATAATATTCCCGAATAGGTACTGATGATCATATTCTGCCTGATTTCGTCATCATTAATGCCAGTGACATCAGTAAAGCGTTTGATGTTCTCCGCCATATCATGGCGTTTGCTAATCAATGTAAAGTCGGCAGAATGCTTTTTATACAAAGCATTCCAGGC
>JAIDSL010000084.1 GCA_029061255.1 Muribaculaceae bacterium | reverse complement strand
CCTTGTAGGGACGCACGGCTCGTGCGTCCTGCTCCGGAGGAATGCCATCGTGGAAAAGGACGCACGAGCCGTGCGTCCCTACAAGGTCATTTGTGTTTTTATCGCCAGGGTTTAATTGAGGGGTAGGGGATGGCTTTTTAGTATTATAACAAATGTGGCGGAAAGATGTATTATTTATTTTCCTGCGATGATAGCCCTTACGTCGGTGTCGATTCCGGAATTCGTCGCGAAGTCCCAGAGTGTGAGGCTACGGATCTGGTAGAAGTAGCGCCAGTAGAGATACATCTGGTTGATCATGGCCTGTCGGCTTTCGTCTTTGCTTAGCTGCGAGTCGTTGAGGTCAAGGGTAGAGATTTTTCCTACGAGGAAAGTCTCGAGGTTGGTATGATAGCGTGCTGCGGCAATTGTGTCGGCACGCTGAGATATCTCAAGCTGACGGCGTTGGTTGTTGTAGCGTTCCACGAGAATAAAGATGTCCTGATTAAATTCCATCTGCTCCTTGCGGATGCGGCTCTCCACGACCTTACGGTTGTTTTCTGCTACTTTTACCTGTCCGCGTCTTTTTCCCCAGTCGAGGATTGGGATGGAGAAACCTAATTCCACCACTTGGTTGTCTTTCAGCCTGCTGTAGGCATCCGTGGTATTGTCGGCTGTGCCGGTGTAGCCAATCTGCGCGAAAAGATTGATCTGCCGCATATTGCCTTTTGCCACTGCCACTGCATAGTCTGCTTCGAGTTGTCGGCGACGGATCTCACGTGAGAAAGAATTGTTTTGAAGTGCCTTGTCGAGAACATCTGCATAGTTCAGTTCTCCCGCGGGCACCTCCTCGGGCACAGCCGGTTCGAGGTCTTCGTCGTCTTCAATGTCGAGAAATGACTTGAGAGCGAACATAGCTGCACGGTAATTGCTTTCCCTATCCGTAAGAGCAGACTCAGCGTTAAGAAGATTTAGCTCAAGCTGGAGCAGGTCGTTGCGACTGATCTGTCCCATCTCCCGCTTCGCGATAGCCACTTCATGCAGTTTCTTGGAATTGTCATAGTTCTGTTGAGCTATCCCGAGGTTTTCTTTAGCCATCAGAAGGTCGAAGAAATAGCCTACGGCATTTAATGCCACCTGCTCAGAAGAGCTGAAGAACTGGGCCTTTGCCTCCTCATAGCGGATAGGCTCGATGCGACGGTTCCATTTCACATGGTTCACTCCGAATATCGGCTGATTGAGTGTGAGGGCAACGGGCACTGACATAAATCGGTTTGAAGCTCCGCTGTCAAGCTGACGGAGCCAGTCGAGAGATGTGTTGAGCGAAAGGCTACCGCCTGTGAACCATATGTTTTGCTTCACGTATATCTCACCGTTCATCTGCATGAAGTTGTTGCGTACGAAAGTGTAGCTTCCGTCTTCAAGCTGATAGGCGCTGTAGCTCTTGCGGTAGGAAGGGACCGTGGCTTTGAAACTCACCTCAGGCAGGAGGTCGGCACGATACGTGCGGTAGCTCCAATAGGAGGTGCGGAGCTGGTTGAGGGCTACTGCCGCATCCACGCTGTTGGCGCGCGCTGTCAGCACAGCCTCATCGAGAGTGATGACCCTCGCCCCGATGGGCAGCCCCGTCACGAACATCGTGGCAAGGGCTGCCGCTGCGATCCCAAAGTATTTAATAAATAATAGCGTTTTCATCGTTTTCGTCGTTTTAGGGTGTTGGGGGGAGGCTGGGAAGCCTCCCTTCCATATCAGTCGGTCTTCATTGCAGCTGCGGGGGAGATCGACATGGCGCGGCGTGCCGGGAGATAGATTCCCACTGCTATCATCAGTGCCATCAATGCCCAGGCTGCGAGTACGCTCACACAGAAATGCAAGGGTTGGAAAAATCCATCATACCAAGAGGTGAATTCATTGATGGTCAGTATGTAGTCGATGATGATGGCAATAGGTGTCACTAAGAGGAGCAATATCTGACCCTCGCCGAGGATGCGGCGGAATACATCGCCTCGCGTAGCACCGCTCACCATACGCAGGGCAATCTCCTTGATGCGCTGCTGGGTGCGGAACCAATATGTTCCTAAGATACCAAGGAAAATATTGACAAGCAGGAAGAGTGCGCAGATCACGACGTTGCGTGTCTCCGTAGCAGAATATCGGTTGTAGTCTTCCTTTAAGAAATCGAACGACTCAACGGATGCCACATACCAGTTTCCGACCCTGAGCTCACCATCGGCATCAGCCATCAGTTTCTCCTGGAAGTCTTTGTCCATGTTGTCGTTGACGCGGACACTTATTCCTTCCATGAATCCCATCATGGCGGGATGGAAGCGTTCGAACATCGATGCCCCAGCCCATCCGTGGACAGTGCCGTAGTCGTTATACTTCATTGGTTTAAACGATGCCCTGAGGGTCATTGTGTCTGAACCGCTCAAAACCATCTGCTTGCCATACAATGGCTTTAGCGAGCGCACACCGGCCTTGCGTAGAAGGGCGTTGTCGCTTGGAATGATCCTTTCACGCTGGAGTATTTCCCCGAGTTCCTCGGCAGTCTGTCCTTCTGCACCCTCTATCTGGAACACCTTGAAGAAATCAGGATCCACTCTTCTCACAAGCAGCGGAGCATCTGCCATGCTGAATGTATCGATATCGAGCTGCACCATTGAGTTGTTGGGGTTATAGGGGATTGCATTTGAGCTGATGGTGGCAGCTGAGATCTCAGGACGAGCGAGTATTCTTTCCTTAAGTGTAAGAAGGTCGCGGTATCTGTCATCTCTCGATTCATATTCCATATAGTCAGGAGCAGCTTCCGACACTTCCCTTACTTTAATCACATAGCAATGTTCGGAGTTGAATCCGAGCGGTTCGTTTAGGGTAGCTACAACAGTATATATCTTGTCGGCAAGCACGAAGAGCACCACCGAGACTAACAGCAGTTCGACCGCCATCCATATGTTGGCGCGCCATTCGGCACGCATCTGGGTCAACAGTTTTCTTTTCATATGCTTATTTTTTTCCTCCGGAGAGAGCGTTGACAATATTGGTTCGTGATGCCTGCCATGACGGGAATGTAGCCGAGAAGAGGTTCATCAGGAAGCAGAAGAAGAGAGCTATTCCGAATACACCTACATTGAACACCATTCCTAAAGAGAGTCCGGTGACATCGGCTCCTCCTGCCAAAACGGTCTTGCCTCCCAAGAATATGAAGGCGATGCTGAGGATAAGGCCGATGATGCCTGCGATGACAGTTATCACGAGGCTTTCGATGAAAATCTCGCTCATGATTGCAAATTTAGTGGCTCCGAACGCCCTTCTCACGCCAATCTCCTCCCTACGGTGGCGGAGGCGGCTTTGGGTCATACTGCTGAGGTTTATAGCCGGAATCAAGAGAAGTATCGCATAGACGAGAAGATTATGCTTTCTCACTCCATCCATGTCAGGCTCCATGTTTGCCCCGCGGGTGTTGACTGTGGTAAACTGGTCGTAGGGACGCTGGCGGTAGTAGAATTCCCATCCTGCTTCCTTGATTTCGTCTTCGAACTTGCCCCACACTTTTTTGTATTCATCGCGTACTGCAGGGAAATCGGCTTTGCTTGGAGCTACGATGATGGCGCCCAGTCCTCCCATATGCTCACACCAAGTGAATTTGTCGGTGCCGTTTGAAGTCAGTGGCAC
>JAIDSL010000083.1 GCA_029061255.1 Muribaculaceae bacterium | reverse complement strand
TTGCAAAATTAATTATTATTTTTGAAACTACAAATAAATTTAATGAAAAATTCAAAAAAAATATGTTAAAATCAATTTTCGGACCAAAAATTCGTTATATAATTGTAAAAAATGAAGTGTTTTAGTATTTCAAGGTTTCTTTATCTTGATTTTTTCAAAACAAAGTGGATATGAATAAATACAATATTGCAGTTGCCGGGACGGGCTACGTGGGGCTTTCACTCGCCACACTTCTCGCCCAACACAATCACGTCACGGCCGTAGATGTGATTCCAGAAAAGGTGGATCTTATAAATAAAGGAATTTCTCCAATTCAAGATGAATATATAGAGAAATTCCTTGCAGAAAAGGATCTTGACCTGGTGGCAACTCTCGATGGGGCAGAGGCGTATAAGAATGCTGATTTCGTGGTGATAGCTGCTCCTACCAATTATGATCCCGTGACCAACTTTTTCGATACTCATTGCATAGAAGATGTGATAGATCTTGTGCTTTCGGTCAATCCAAATGCAGTAATGGTCATAAAGTCGACAATTCCTGTAGGCTATTGTCGCTCTCTCTATCAGAAATATGCCAATGCGGGAGTTGAAAAGTTCAATCTGATGTTTTTCCCTGAGTTCCTTCGCGAATCAAAGGCTCTTTACGACAATCTTTATCCCTCCCGCATCATAGCCGGAGTGCCGAAGATAATTGAGAATCCAAAGTATTCACATGAGAATGATGCGATACTCAAGGTGACAGATATCGAGGCTATGTATGAGGCTGCCCGCACTTTTGTGGCTCTTTTGGAGCAGGGTGCAGTAAAGAAAGATATTCCGGTTCTTTATATGGGTATGAAGGAGGCAGAAGCGGTGAAGCTTTTTGCTAATACATATCTTGCATTGCGTGTAAGCTATTTCAACGAGCTGGATACGTATGCAGAAGTGAAGGGACTTGATTCCAAGGCAATAATCGAAGGAGTAGGTCTTGACCCTCGAATCGGGTCGCACTACAACAATCCCTCTTTTGGCTACGGTGGCTACTGCTTGCCGAAGGATACCAAGCAGCTTCTTGCCAATTACGCGGAAGTGCCGCAAAATATGATGTCTGCAATAGTAGAGTCAAACCGCACCCGCAAGGATTTTATTGCAGACCAGGTCTTAAAGATGGCAGGATGGTATGATTATACTTCCAACAACCACTATCCCCACTCTTTTGGAAAAAGAAAAGCAGACTTCGTTGTGCCCACTGCCCCGGTAGTAGGAGTCTATCGCCTGACTATGAAGTCTAATTCCGACAATTTCCGCCAGTCGAGTATCCAGGGTGTCATGAAACGCATCAAAGCCAAAGGAGCCCAGGTGGTGATTTATGAGCCTACACTTGAAGATGGCACTTCCTTCTTCGGAAGCACTGTCGTCAATGACATTGATAAATTTAAGGAGATGTCGCAGGCTATCATAGCCAACCGCTATGATTCAGTGCTTGATGATGTGGCTGACAAAGTCTACACAAGAGATATCTTCAGAAGAGACTGAGAAACAATAATGTGAGCAACTTCAATAATGAAATGCATGATTCAAAGTCGATCGCCGCTTTGAATCATGCATTTCATTATTTCAAGTCTTAATTATAAATTAAGAGTAGAGAAACCGCTTGATGGAGCGTTTCGGGGTCTTCTCAAACTCGTTTGGAATAAGCTGAATCTTCGAGATCTGCTCGTAAGGAGCTACCAACCGGTTGAGCTCCTTTCTTGTTTCCTCCATCTTTTCGCCCATATCTGAGCTTGTCAGGTCAAACTTGTCAAGAGCAGGATAGTCCGGATAGACAAGAGCCACAAGTTTACCATCACGCTCCACTACAAGCGATTCTGCCACGAAAGGCATATTGTTGAGTTTAGCTTCGATCTCTTCAGGATATATATTCTGGCCGCTTGCTGAGAGGAGCATGGTCTTATTGCGTCCTCGCAAGAAAAGCGTCCCATCAGGGCTTCGAGTGCCCATATCTCCTGTCTTAAGCCACCCCTTGTCGTCAAGCACAGCTTTGGTCGCTTCAGGATTACGGTAATATCCTTTCATCACATTGACTCCCTTTACGCATACCTCGCCGGGGATATTCTCCGGGTCCTCGCTCATGATGATTGATTCCATGGTAGGAAGTGTGCGTCCGGCACTTCCCGGTATGAATTCACGCCAAGGTGTGTATGAGATCAGTGGCCCGCATTCCGTCATACCATAGCCAACGGTAAACGGGAATTTTATCTTGTGCAGGAAGTCTTCGACCTCATGGTTAAGAGCGGCACCCCCGACGATTACTTCCTCAAATTCTCCACCGAATGCTTCAATCAGTTTCTTGCGTATCTTCGAATATACAAGGTTGTCGAGCAATGGCACTGCAAGAGTCCATCTGATCGGGCCTTTGGATATCATAGGCAGAATCTGGGTCTTATATATCTTCTCCAATATGAGTGGAACACATATGATCAGATTTGGCTTGACTTCACCGAGAGCCTTAAGGAGGATGCGGGGTGACGGGGTCTTGTCGAGTATGGTGATATGGCTTCCTACAGCGAGTGGGGTAAGCATATCAAATGCGCAGGCGTAGGCATGGGCTAAAGGAAGGAAGTTGAGTGCCCGGCTTGATCTATAGTGAAGTTTGCTGTGTATTCCAAAGCAAACATTACCAGCCAGGTTCTCTCCCGTGAGCATGACGCCTTTAGAAAATCCTGTGGTGCCTGATGTATAGTTTATTTCTGCAAGTTCGGAATTGTCACGATCGATATATTTTACGTCTGCCGGCCTGAAACCATCAGGATGGGCACGATTAAATCGACGTCTTGTCAGTCTGAAATGCCGCTTTATTTCTGCTCCGTCAGCCTCATAAAGCACATCATGTCCCTTAAGAGAGAACACAGCCTTGACTTTTGTCAGGGAATCAGGATCCATCTGCTCCCATATGGATTCTTGCACTATAAGGACAGAGGCTCCACTGTGGGTCACGATGTGCCCTATGTCTATAGGATTGAATTCAGAGAGTATGGGCACTACTACAGCTCCATATGTCACAACTCCCATGTAGATCTGCACCCAATCTGAACAGTCTTTACCACAAAGTGCTATCTTATCTCCCGGCTTTATGCCGATAGCTTTATAGAAAGTGTGTGCGAGCCCTATGTTGAATGCCAACTGTCCGTATGTGATGGTCTCCCCTTTAGTATAGTCAGTCAGGGCAGGAAGATCCCAGTTTTCGGCGAAGCTTTTCTCATAGATCTTTATAAAGTTGAGTATTTCCATAGATTTTGGTTTTTCAGGTAGGTAGATTTAGTTTTTACTTATATATATAACGCAAAAGGCCGGTCTAATGATTAGACCGGCCTTCTATTTTCATTTATGAAATAGTCTTGTTTATTCAAAATTCTTTGCTATTTCGTCAGCTATGCGCTGCATCTCTGCAGGCTCAGGGACCTCAATCTTGTGGCTGAAGTCCATATCCCCTTCTGTGGTGAGCGGCACAAGGTGGATGTGGGCGTGTGGAACTTCGAGCCCGAGAACGGCCTGGCCAACTTTGCGGCATGGAATTGCAGCCTTAATGGCTTTTGCCACTCGCTTGGCAAATACTTGAAGTCCGGCTAAAGTTTCGTCGTCAAGATCGAAAATATAATCAGTCTCCTGTTTGGGGATAACGAGAGTGTGGCCTTTACGAAGCGGATTGATGTCGAGAAATGCATAGTAGCGATCGTCTTCTGCCACTTTGTAAGAAGGGATTTCCCCAGCCACTATTTTTGAGAAAATAGTCATGCTTACAGTTCAATTTTGATGATTTCGAAATCAAGTACGCCTACAGGAGCCTCTACCTTGACAGTCTCGCCTACCTTGTGGCCCATCAGAGCCTTTGCAATGGGGGTGGAAGATGCGATCTTCTTCTCAGCAAGATTTGCTTCGTTTTCAGTCACGATAGTATATGTCATCTGCATGCCGTTCTTGACATTCTTGATAGTCACTTTGTTAAGCAGACCCACTTCGTCAGTGGTGATCTTGCTGTCGTCGATGATGCGTGATGAAGCGATAAGCTCTTTAATCTTGGCAATCTTCATCTCAAGCATGCCCTGAGCTTCTTTAGCAGCATCGTATTCTGCATTTTCTGAGAGGTCGCCTTTGTCACGAGCCTCAGCAATTGCATTCTTGATGGCCGGACGCTGTGCCTCAAGTTCGGCAAGTTCAGCCATCTTCTTGTCATATCCTTCTTTTGTGAGGTAAGTAGCCATATTTTTTTTCTTGTTCCGGATTGCTCCGGGATGAATAATAATTCTTGTTTTTGTATTGTTGTGAGTTTTCTTAGGGGTTAAAAAAGATGAGTCCCCTTTATCAGCTCTTTTTGAACTTCCAAAAGGACCCTCGTCATTTTGCTTGCAAAGTTAGCAAAAAAAAGTGATATATGCAAATTTACATTGATTCCTTTTATTAAAAAATGTTATTGAAAATGGCACTTGGTGTCTTGGATATGATAGCGGCATCCTCCATGAGAAGATGCCGCTATTATGTATCTTGATGTGTTTGTGAGTGAAAATTAAGTGTCGATATTGGCGTAAGTGGCATGCTCTTCGATAAATTCGCGGCGAGGTGCCACTTCTTCACCCATAAGCACAGCGAAAGTGTGGTCCGCACTGGCTGCGTCTGTCAGTGTGACACGCTTCAGCATTCGGTTCTCCGGATCCATTGTGGTTTCCCACAGCTGCTCCGGGTTCATCTCGCCAAGACCTTTGTAGCGCTGGATCTCAAGACGATTGCGGTCGCCTCCACAGTTTTTGTCTACGAATGTCTGCACCTGTTGGTCGGTCCAAGCGTAATCAAATATTTTCTTCTTTCCTTTTACAGTGCATTTATATAGCGGGGGAGTGGCTATATAAAGGTAGCCGTTGTCAATGATCGGGCGTATGCGGCGGAAGAAGAATGTCATCAGAAGCGTTGCAATGTGTGCACCATCAACGTCGGCATCGGTCATGATGATGATCTTGTGATAACGCAGTTTTGATACATTAGGCTCCTTTGAGTCTTCCTCTGTTCCGATTGTCACACCAAGGGCCTTAAACATGTTGACAATTTCCTCCGATTCAAACACCTTGTGCTCCATGGCTTTCTCCACGTTGAGGATTTTTCCTCTCAAAGGAAGGATTGCCTGGAAATTTGGGTTACGGCCTTGCTTTGCGCTGCCACCTGCCGAGTCACCCTCGACGAGGAATATCTCGCACTCTGCTGCATCGCGGCTCTTGCAGTCGGCAAGTTTGCCCGGGAGTCCTGCTCCACCGAGCGGAGTCTTGCGCTGCACTTTCATTCGGGCATTGTAGGCAGCTTGGCGGGCTGTGGCTGCAAGCACCACCTTGTCGACAATGGCGCGTGCCTGTTTGGGATGCTCCTCAAGATAATTGCGCAATGCTTCGCTTACTGCAGTCTGCACTACACCCATCACATCGTTGTTGCCAAGTTTTGTCTTTGTTTGCCCCTCAAACTGAGGTTCGGCAACTTTCACCGACACCACAGCTGTAAGGCCATCGCGGAAGTCCTCTTTTGATAACTCTATCTTCTGCTTGTTGAGCTTGTCGAGAAGGTTGTTGTCGTCGGCATATTTCTTGAGAGTGGAGGTGAGGCCTCGGCGGAATCCGGTCAGGTGGGTGCCACCTTCTATCGTGTTGATGTTGTTGACATAAGAATATATATTCTCATTGAAAGATGTGTTGTAGGTCATCGCCACTTCCACCGGCACTCCATTGCGCTCAGTCTTGAGGTCGATGATGTCTTCAATGAGAGGCTCCTTCCCTTGGTCGATATATCTTACGAATTCCTTAAGCCCTTCATTGCTATGGAAGCGTTCGCTACGAGGATTGCCTTTATCGTCACGGAAGCGTTCGTCGATAAGAGTCAGCGTGATGCCTGCGTTCAGGTAAGCAAGGTCACGTAGGCGATTGGCAAGCGTCTCATAGTCATAGATGGTTTCTGTGAAAATGCTTGCATCAGGATGGAAGATGATTGTGGTGCCGGTATGGTCGGTCTCTCCAATCACCTGCAAGTCGCAGGTAGGCTTGCCGAAGGCATATTCCTGCATATGGATCTTGCCATCACGATGGATTTCAGCACGAAGGTAGTCGGAGAGTGCATTGACGCAGCTTACTCCCACACCATGAAGACCACCGGACACTTTGTAAGAACCTTTGTCGAACTTGCCTCCTGCATGAAGCACAGTCAGCACCACCTCAAGGGCAGGCTTATGCATCTTCTCATGCATGTCTACAGGTATTCCTCGGCCATTGTCATCGACGCGTATTGAGTTGTCTTCAAGTATAGTCACCTTGATGTCTGATGCATACCCGGCAAGAGCTTCATCGATAGAGTTGTCTACTACTTCATAGACGAGATGGTGGAGTCCGCGGCCGGAGATGTCTCCGATATACATCGCCGGGCGCTTCCTGACGGCCTCAAGACCTTCGAGCACCTGGATGTTCTCTGCCGCATATTCGTGTTGCTGTATTTCTTCCTGTTCCATTTATGGATTTGAATTTTTCTATTATTTTTCTTCGAGAGCCTTGACAATAGATGAGAAAATTGAATCTACATCTCCAAGGCCATTGATCTGCATGTATGACCCTTTGTCTTGATAGTGCTCTTTAAGAGGTTCCGTTTGATTGTGATAGACCTTCAGGCGATTGAGAATTGTGTCGATATTGTCGTCGGCACGTCCGGTTTCGGCTCCTCTCTTAAGCATGCGTGCCACCAGCTCTTCTTCCGGCACTTCGAGACCGATCACGCCTGTCAGGCCTGAACCTGTCTCAGCCAGGAGTTTCTCCAGTTCTACAGCCTGCGGTATGGTGCGGGGAAAGCCGTCGAAGATGACCCCTTTGCACTCTTTGGGGAGTCCTTTGAGTTCTTGGCGCAGGATGTCGACCATCAGGTCATCGGGGATGAGGTGACCTTTGCTGATGTAGGAGTCAGCTATCTTCCCGAGTTCCGTGCCTTCCTTTATTTGCTTACGAAGCACTTCTCCTGTCGAGATATGGTGAAGACCATACTTGTCGATTATTTTTTCGCTCTGGGTGCCTTTCCCGCTTCCGGGGGCACCAAATAATACCAGATTCAACATTGGTGTTTTAGCTGTTTGAATTGTCTTGATGGGTATAGGTTTACTCTCGGCTCAGTCTTCATTGATGACATAGATGTCTGGGATGTTGCGGGCCTTGCCGTCAAGGTCCAGACCATAGCCGATAATAAATTTCGGTGGAATTGTGAATGCAATGTAGTCGGGCACAAATCCTGTCTGGCTGCTCACCGGTTTGTAAAGGAGCGTTGCAAACTTCACTGAAGCCGGATTTTTCTTTTTAAGGTCTTCAATCATCCGGCAGGCAGTGAGGCCCGTGTCTACGATATCTTCAATGATTATCACGTCCCGGCCTTCGATGTCATCGGTCAGACCGATGATTTGTTTCACAGAGCCGGTAGAAGAAGTGCCTTCATACGATTTGTATCTTATGAAAGATATTTTGGCATCATTGAGGCCGGTGGCACGGATTAGGTCTGATGCGAAAACGAAGGCTCCAGTGAGGACGCAGAGGAAAATGGGGGCTTTCCCTTCGTAATCTTTGGCTATTTCTGCAGCCACTCGCTCCACTTGCGAGGCTATTTCCTCGCGTGTGAGATAGGGGACGAAGGTGAGCCCGTCTACTATAACTTGCTTCTCTTTTTGCATATGACAATAGTTTGTGCAAAGATACAAAAAAATATTGAGAATGCAAAATTAGTTTTCAGGTTTTCAGCTTAGATTCTGCAATTCTTTTCCTATGCAGGTTAAAGCAATTCAAAATCCGTATCGATGGCTGTCACCTGGAATTCTGTGCGTCGGTTGATCTGGTCGGCTGCCTCCCGGTCTTCTTCTGAAAGCTCCTCGATGAATTCCGGAGTCAGCACTGTGCCTTCCTCAAATTGCGGAAACTCTTTGTTGATGCGTTTTGTGACGGTCTTGGGGCGTGTCTTGCCGTAGCCCGACCATGTCAGTCGAGCCGGGTTGATGCCTTTCCCCACAAGATAATCCACTACACTCTTTGCCCTGCGCTCAGAGAGATCGATGTTATATTCCTCGCTTCCTTTTCGGTCGGTGTGCGCGCTCATTTCAATCGACACGTTGGGGTTGTCTTCGAGCATCACTGCAAGCTCATCAAGGGCCTCCTTAGATTCCGGACGCAGCGTGGCTTTGTCAAAATCATAGAAGATATTTTCCACTACGCTTGGCTTTGATATGGAGGCGAGTATAAAATCGATTCCATATTCGGCATCTTCCTCCGCTGAGTCGCTTTCAAACTCCACTTTTTGGTTGAGATAGCCTTTTGCCCCGGCCATCATCACATATTTCACACCCCGTTGGAGATTAAATCTGAAACTGCCGTCGTCTCTTGCCACTTCCTTCTGATTGGATCCATCGTTGCCTACGATCCTTATCGTTGCGTTCGGCACGGGTTCATCATCTTTGTCCACCACCCATCCGGCGATGCTAATCTTTAGGTCGGGCAGCAGAAACGAGTAAATATGGTCGTAACCCCGGGCGTCACCACGGTTGCTGCTGAAAAATCCTGACTCCCCGGGACCGAATGTGATGCCGAAGTCGTCGCCTGTTGAGTTTATGGGTTGTCCCATGTTGTCTACGCTCCATCGGTCGCCTGTGGAGTTAAGCATGGCTTTGAAAATGTCGAGTCCTCCGAAGCCTGAATGCCCATCGCTTGAGAAATAAAGTGTGGAATCCGTGCGTAGGTATGGGAAAGATTCGTTGCCTTCCGTATTTATTTGAGGTCCAAGATTCTCTAATGATCCGCCACGTTCCTGAAGGTTGATACGCCAGATGTCAAGGCCCCCATAGCCGCCCGGCATATCAGATGTGAAGTAGAGGTGTCTGCCGTCGGGTGAGACTGCCGGGTGCCCTACTGCAGTGACGGTATCGTTAAGTATTTCAAATTTCTGGGGGGCGCTCCAGGATGCTTCACTGCGTCGTGATGTGTGTATCTCAACCGTCGTGCTTGCATTTTCTGATCGTTTTGCTACTGTCAGGTACATGGTCTGTCCGTCAGGTGAGAAAGATATGATTCCTTCGTCAGCATCGGTGTTCAGTTCCCCTTCCACCGGTCCCGGACGCAGCCATTCCCCTTTTTCATTTTTCTTTGCCATCCAGATATCCCCCTTTTTCATTCCGGTGATTTCCGACTTGTTTTCTCCCGTGGCCTTTTCATTGGTGGTGGTATAATAGAGAATGTCATAGTTCTTGTCGAAATACATCGGAGAGAAGTCTGATCTCCTGGAATTGAATAGCTTTGGCTGCTTCACCACATAGCGGCTTTTGGGAGCCTCTTTGGAAGATATTGCGATGTTGCATCCGCGTATCCCCGAGCGGGCAATCGGGTCGCCGGGTTTCCATTCCAAATACTTTTCATACTCAGTTATCGCTTGCGGATACTTGCCTGAAGCTTGCAGCATCTGTCCTAATCGGAGATATATCATGGAGTCAGTCTGTCCGTATCTCAGCGCATTCTGATATGCGGCTACAGCGTTTGCAGGGCGATTAAGCCTTTGATAGCATGTGGCAAGTTTATATGCCACCTCTCCGCGGAGTGGGCGTTCCTCGGGTTTCGTGAGCCGGTTGTAGATCTTCCGGTACATATTGGAGGCATTGAAAAACTCACCTCTGGCGAGAGTGTCGTCAGCATCAGAGAGTTTTACTGATTTGCAAGAAGGCAATGCCACAATAAGCAGCACGAAATAAAGCGCAGTCAGGAATATATGTCTATTCTTAGCCATATAGATACAACGAAGGCGCCTTCGCGTTTATTGTTGGTGTCAGTTCAAGGAGTCGGAGAGAGTCTCAAGGCATTTGCGCACTTCTTCGTCTGTCTTGAATAGTTTCTCCTTGCAAATCTTAAGGAGTTCCAAGGCTCTTGATGTGAGTGCCGCAAGGGAATCAATGTCGCAATCCTGGCTCTGCATTTTTGCTGTGATTGACTCCAGTTCTGCTATTGCTTCTGAATATTTCATCTCGGTCTTTTTCATGTTTTGATAAAAATAGTTTTATTTAAGCTCAAAATTACTTATAAATCCTATTATATGCAAACGTTTCGGGCTTCTTTCTTTCTTATGTCGCCTTTTTTTCTTAAATTTGCACTATGAAAAAGATAGCAAGCTTCACAATCGACCATCTTACTCTTCTCCCGGGAGTATATCTCAGCCGCAAGGATACCACTCCCTCCGGCGATGTAATCTCAACATTCGACATCAGGATGACTGCCCCCAACCGTCAGCCGGCTCTTTCGATATCGGCGCTCCACGCGATGGAGCATCTTGCCGCGACTTTCCTCCGCAATCATCCGGAGTGGGGTAAGCGAATTGTCTACTGGGGGCCTATGGGGTGCTGTACGGGCAACTATCTGCTGCTCAACGGTGATTATGAAAGCGTCGATATCCTTCCTCTCTTGAAGGAGACTTTCCGCTTTATTTCAGATTTTGAGGGAGACGTGCCCGGTGCCAGTCCTAAGGATTGTGGCAATTATCTTCTCATGAATCTTCCCGAAGCGAGAATGGCAGCACGTGATTATCTCGCTATTCTCGAGAATCCCCAATTGTTAAAGACTGAATATTAAATAAACAAGATATAATAATGGCTCATCTCTCACAGCGTGGCTACGAAATGCCTGCTTCCCCTATACGCCGACTTGCACCTCTTGCCAATGAGGCGCTTTCCCGTGGCATCAAGGTCTATCGTCTGAATATCGGTCAGCCCGACCTCCCGACACCTCCTCAGGCTTTTGAGGCTTTAAAAAATATTGATCGCGATGTGCTTGAATACAGCCCGTCTGATGGCCTCCCTTCCCTTCGGGCAAAACTCAAGGAATACTATCATCGCTTTAACATCGACGTGGATGTCGACGACATAATAGTGACATGTGGAGGCTCTGAGGCTGTGCTCTTCTCTTTTATGGCTTGCCTTGATCCAGGCGATGAGATAATAGTCCCTGAGCCGGCATATGCCAATTACATGGCTTTTGCCATTTCTGCCGGGGCTAAGATTGTATCCATCCCATCTTCAATCGACAAGGGCTTTGCTCTCCCTCCAATAGAAGAATTCGAGAAGCTGATCACTCCTCGCACCAAGGGTATACTTATCTGCAATCCAAACAATCCTACAGGTTACCTTTACACTATTAAGGAAATGATGCAGATACGAGACCTGGTGAAGAAATATGATCTTTTCCTTTTCTCTGATGAGGTGTATCGTGAATTCTGTTACACGGGAGCTCCCTATGTGTCAGCTTTCCATCTCCCCGGCATCGAGGAGAATGTGGTGCTGATCGATTCTGTATCCAAACGCTATAATGAGTGTGGCATTCGTATTGGAGCTCTTATAACCAAGAATAAGGAACTTCGTGCCAATGTCATGAAATTCTGTCAGGCTCGTCTTAGCCCACCGCTCATCGGACAGATTATTGCAGAAGCATCCGTCGATGCTGACAGGGAATATATGCTTGATGTGTACAACGAATATGTGGCCCGACGCAATTTCCTTGTAGATGGTATCAATAAGATTCCGGGTTGCTATTCCCCGATTCCTATGGGAGCTTTCTATACTGTAGCGAGCCTTCCTGTGGATGATGCCGACAAATTCTGTGAATGGTGTCTTCGTGAATTCTCTTATGACGGGGCAACTGTCTTTATGGCACCGGCGTCGGGATTCTATACTACTCCGGGTGCAGGCAGAAATGAAGTGCGTCTTGCTTACGTGCTCAATCGCGAGGAACTTGCCAAGGCTCTCGTGGTGCTTGAAAAAGCTCTTGAAGCCTACAATTCTCGATCTGAAAACAAGGCATAAAAAAATTGATTGTCATCACGACAACCAATCTTCTGTTAACCTTAAAATCTAATACCATGAAAAACTCGATGC
>JAIDSL010000082.1 GCA_029061255.1 Muribaculaceae bacterium | reverse complement strand
AAAAACGGACGCACGAGCCGTGCGTCCCTACAAGATGCGGAGAATATAGTTCTGCAACACCCTCTCCCATAACCGACGACGGATAACGGACAACTTATAATGGCACAATACATAATAATCGCCTTCATCGCCGCCGCTTTGGCGGCGATTGCTGTTTCTAAGTGGAAAAAGAATTGCAAAGATAAAACGTAAATCCCTAACAAGCGAGCAAACAGACCGGGCCGATTCGCTTAGTTACCTAAAAGACACTCTGTACACGGTTTTTGTTACTTTGAGGTTCGAAAATACTTTTAGATTTGGCGTCTTCGAATTTTTTGACTACCTTTGCGAATACAAAATTTGATGTTTGATCGATCAGGCTTCTTAGAAGATATTTCATATGAAATTAAAAAAGTTTTCTTTCAAAAACCATAAAACGGGATGGCATGTAAATGATGTCTGTTTCGGAGTCATATCTTTGCTTGTAGGTGCGTCAGGAGTAGGGAAGACCTTGATTTTAAAGGCAATTTCTGATACTGCAAAAATAGCAGATGGGCAGTCTCTCAATGGAAGGGAATGGCACGTGGTGTTTGAGGAAGCCGGGACTACTTATAATTGGTCCGGACGTTTTAATGTTGTAAAAGGTCTGCAGGAGCTATTTCCCGCTTCTAAGAAATTCTCTATTGAAGATGAGTTGCTCGTAAATGAGGACAACAATGAGGTAATTTTCTCAAGAGACGGTGAGCAGCTTCTCTACCACAACGCTCCCACTGTGAAGCTTGACATAACGAAAAGCGCTGTGGAATTACTTAAGGCCGAAGATGATATTGCCCCTATATATCGAGCTTTTAAGAAAGTGATGTGGCTGGATATGGAGGAAGGTAGCAAAAATAGATTTAGTGTGATCGATTTTCATGACGAAAAAAATAGACTTTCACTTAAGGATATTAAGAATCTGACTTTCATCAATCCAATTGAGAGATTGTTTTTTATACACAGATATGACAAGGCTGCTTTTGAGGAAATTAAAGAGACATTTATAGAAGTGTTTCCGTTAGTGGAAGACATCGATTTCGACATCGATTCGATAACCGACGGAGAATATGTAATATTGCTGAAAATAAAGGAGCAGAATGTAGACAATTGGATAAAGGTGCCCGATATTTCAGCCGGTATGTACCGCACCTTGAGTCAGATAGTGACGTTGTCGCTCGCTGATGACGGAGATGTGATTATGATTGATGAGTTCGAGAATGGATTAGGTATAAATTGCATTGATCTTCTTGCCGACATGGCTCAGGACGCAGATGCGGATGTGCAAATAATAATGACAAGCCATCATCCATATATCATAAATACCATTCCATATCAGGACTGGAGAATCGTTTCAAGAAAAGGAAGTGAGGTAGTGGTGAATACAGCTTCAGACTTCAAGATTGGAGTTCATTCCAAGCACGATGCTTTCATGCAGTTAATCCAGACAGAAGCATATCGTACAGGGCTGGCATGAATGCGTATATAATAGTAGAAGGAAGCCGAACAGAGATGAAAGTCTACCCAAGGTGGCTTGAAATCATCGCACCCAGGCTGCAGAGGGTCAAACACCTTTCAGAAATTAAAGACTATAATTACTACCTGTTCAGTGGAGGTGGAATACCATCTATATATAATCATATAGCTAATGCAGCTGAAGATATCATTGACTTCAATCTCAAAGGTAATGGCAGAATCGACTATCTATTGGTGTGCATAGATACTGAAGAAGAATCTCGTGAATATATTCTCGAACAGATATATCAAGAGCTAAATCAAAGAAAAATAGTGCTTCAAGACTTGAGGTTAGAGGTGTTTGAGCAAAAAGTCAGCATGGAATCATGGTTTTTAGCTAACCGAAAGATATTTAAAACCAATCCGGAGGATGATGTATTGCGGAAATATATACGACATTACAATGTCAGGGAAAAAGATCCAGAAATGATGGAGAACATCGATGAGAATCTGTTCTCGACGAAGGCTCAATTTCATCACGCATATTTAAAAAAGATATTTGCTGAGCGCCATATCTGCTATTCTAAAAGCAATCCGAGCGAAGTCTGCAATGATGATTATCTCAAACAGATTATCAAGAGATATTTAGAAACGGGTCATGTCTGCAGTTTCGGGCGATGGTATAATTTCGCCATTACGAATTTTCGATGATAATAACACCTAATGGCTGCTACGCTTCTGACGCTCGGGGACGCGCACGGAGTGCGCTTACTACTAAGTTAGACCAGGAGGGAGGCTGGGAAGCCTCCCTCCCATAGGGGATTATTTGTATTCGGGGATTTGGTCGGGGTGGAAGGTGATGGTGCGGGAGACGGGGGAGGAGGCGAGGAAGTAGCCGAGGATGCGGGGGCCGGTGAACATGGCGGGGCCGTTGCTGTCGTGCTGAAGGGCCTCGAGGTAGTCGTGCATCGCTTTTGAAATTTGCGTTACGGTGAAGGTCATCTCGTCGCCGTCGAAGAGCACTTCGTCGTCCTCCTCCTCATCGGTGTCGCGTCGGGAGGTCATGGTGAAGAAGGTGGCAACTCCGTCGACGGCTCCACGGTCATCTTGCTCCTGCCACGAGTAGATTTCGCCGTTGCGGTAGAGTTTTACCCAATAGCATTCCTGGTCGGTGGAAGGGTCGTCGAGATATTGCGCCTGAAGTACGGCTACCTGATCATAAGGCATATTTATCCAGTTGAATTCGAGACTCACAATCTCCGTAGGGGGATACATGTGGGTCTCGGCTTCGTATATGGCCGTGCCTCTTTGCACGGTGAGTCGGTAGTCGTGGCCCGGAATGCCGGGAGTCGGGTCGGTGAAGTAGCCGTCACGGTCTACGCGGAGGAGGAATTCGGTATCTGTGGAGAGGTCACGTAGCGTGACGGTGGCATCCGTAAGGCGTGTACGGTCCATAGGCTCATCCATAGGGGTGGTGAGGGTGATGGCAACGCGTGAGCCGCCGGGGGTGAGCTCGGCTTCGATAACGGTGAGAGGGTCGATGTCGTGGTACTTGAAGTCGAGGTCTTTGGAGCAGGAGGACATGGCTATAATGCATAATGCACAATGCATAATGCGTAATTGTGGACTGCGTAGTATCTTATCAATAATATTCATCATATTGTCAGAAGCTGAGGGTGTAGGAGACGGAGGGGACAAGGCCGTACATGGCTTGCTGTACGGCCTGGGTGCCGGAGGGCTTGTCGGGGTCGTCGCGGAAGTAGACCACATAGGGATTGTAGCGGCAATAGGCGTTGTAGATGCCGAATGCCCATTCGTAGGTGAATTTAGGTCCCTTGTGGGTGTATGTGGCGGAGAGGTCGAGCCGGTGGGTGGGAGGAGCCTTGTAGGCGTTGCGGCTGGAGTAGTAATAGCAGGTCTCGCCCGCCACTTCATATTTCACGTCGGGGGCGGTGAGGGGTTGACCTGTGAGGAATATCCAGGAGCCGGAGAGGTTCCAGCGGTCGGAGAGGCGGAATATGGCGGTGACGGCGATGTCGTGGCGGCGGTCGTTGGAGGCATTATACCATTGGCCGTCGTTGATGCCGGGAATCTTGGTTTGTGTGTGGGAATAGGTGTAGGCAATCCATCCTGTGAGGCGTCCGGTGTTCTTACGCAGCATAAGCTCGGCACCATAGCTGCGTCCTTTGCCTCCGAGGATTATGCTCTCGAGAGCGATGTCGGAGAAGGATGTGCGTCCGTCCTTATAGTCGTAGACATTATGGATGTCGCGATAATATGTCTCGGCAGACCAGTCGAAGTCGCCGCTTTCAGTCATTCCGGCGTATCCCACGGCATATTGGAGTGAGCGTTCCGGACGCACTTCAGCCGATGTCAGTGCGTAGCGGTCGAAGGGGAAGGAGGTGGTAGTGGAGCGTATGGCGTGGAGATTCTGAGCGGATGATCCCACGCCAGCTTTTATGTTGTGGAGCTCCGTGATGTTGAACTTCAGGTTGATCCTTGGCTCAATATCAACATAAGTCTTAGGTGCGAATTGATTTGGAACCCCATAGGAGGAGATGAATTCATGGAAGCGATCTTGCGACAATGCCGATGCCACGTCGAGCCTCACGCCTCCGGTGATGTCGAATTTCCCGGCGAATGACCCTGTATAGTCGATCCAAGCCGAGTTTTGCCATAGCGAGCGAATCTCACGCTCCTTGGCTGCATTGATGAGCCATTCGGCAGATTTCACGTTGAGCAGTTCGGAGCGTACACCAAACTCTACGCTGTGATGCTCTGCCATCTGCCAGCGCATCTTCTCATTGATGGAGTAGTTGTGGATATGCGTCAGCATGGCTTGGTCGAGAGCCATTATGTCCATCTCCATCTTGGGGTCGAAGTGGGTGAAAGACCCGGTGGTGGTGAATGAGAGGTGGTCTGATGCACGGGCTGTCCAGTTGACTGAAGCTCCGAGATTACCCCAGTAGAGACCCATAAGGTCGCTTATGGCCATATTGTCGTGGCTCATGAAGAATGATGCGTCGACGATGTGCCCGGAGCGTGGGACGTAGCGGAGTTTGGCTGTGATGTCGTAGAAGTTCATGATGGTGCTACGGTATTTGGGCACCATCTTCAGGAATGCGTCTACGTAGGAGCGTCTGGCCGTGACGGCGAAGGAGAGCTTATCCTTCACGATGGGACCCTCTGCCTTCAGCTTGGCGGCGAGGATACCGACAGTGGCGGAGCCATGGAAGGAGTCCATATCGCCGGGCATCAGGGTTGTCTCGAGCACGGAGGATGTGGCATCGCCATACATTGCCGGCATCGGGCCCTTGAATAGGGTAGCGCTGCCGAGGGCATCATCGTTGAAAGTGGAGAAGATACCCATGACGTGCGATGGATTGTAGAGAGAAATGCCGTCGAGCAACACGAGGTTCTGGTAGGCGCTGCCTCCACGCACCTCGAAGCCACCGCCTCCGTCGCCTTCGCTGCGGACTCCCGGAAGGAGGGATATGGACTTAATGATATCGTTCTCGCCACCGAAAGAGGGGAGCTGTGAGAGTCGACCGAGTTCAAGGCGCTCAGCACCGATGCGGGTGTTGTCGATGCGTTGGCGGGCGGAATTGCCTGTGACGGTGACTTCCTCCAGCCTCTTCTCGGCTATGGAGTCGGCCGGCTCTGCAGCCAAGCTGACAGCCACGGCTCCAGCCATCAAAATCGTAGATATTATCGTTCCCTTTAACATGCGCAATACTGTTAGCGACTGCAAAGTTACAATTTTTTTCCCGTTCAATCATACTGATAGCCCGGAGAATTTAGGCACTCATCACAGCATTTTAAATATCCTCTCTGACTTGAGAGGATAATTTTTTTGAATGGGATGAATTTTTTTGTAAATTTGTAAAAAATAAAACCTTTCTTAGTTGGAATCATTGATAAAGATTATGGAAAAATCGTCTGATCGGCAGTTGAGGGTCTTTCTATCCTCAACATTCACGGATATGCAGGAGGAGCGTGATGCACTTGTCAAGCTCTTCAGGGAGCTTACCAATGAAGGGCATAGGCGGGGCGTGGATATAAAGCTTGTTGACCTCCGTTGGGGTGTCACGGATGACCAACGGCGTACAGGACGCGTGATTTCGACTTGCCTGGAAGAAATCGATAATTCACGCCCTTTCTTTATCGGTCTTTTAGGCGACAGATATGGCTGGATTCCTACAGCTGAGGAACTGAAGATCAATCCGGAACTCCGGGAAAGGTATCCCATCGTAGACAAGTATTGCTCTGACCGCCTCAGCATGACTGAGATTGAAATGAGGTATGGGGTGCTGGATGCTGAGCCGAAAGATGATTCTATATTCCTCATCAAGAGAAACGCACGGTTTGAAAGCGACAGGCACAGACAGCTTTTGGAGGAACTCACTTCCGGGAAGGTGACATATGACTACTACGAATCGGTTGAAGACCTGACAGAGAAGATAAGAAGATCAATGATTGACCTGCTTGACAGAAGATTCCCTCTTCTTTCCGATATTCCTGTCTGGCAGCAATATGAAAATATACATGAGAATATCGCCAAAAGACACAGAGGTGGCTATATTCCATATAGCGACTATCTTGAGCGTTTAGACAAGTGGCTTAGGTCTGACTCACAGCATATAGTGGTCACAGGCGAGCCCGGTAGCGGGAAAAGTTCCTTGATATCGGAATGGCTCTGCCGCAATGACTTCGATGGGTATAGAGTGATATATCATTTCATAGGCAGCGGACTTGCAGAAGGCTCCCACCTGGAAGTACAACGCCATTTCCTTACGAGACTTGAGCATGAGTATGGTCTGGAGCCAACTCCCGAGAAGCAGATGCTTTCTGACGATGATGATTATTCCCTTGAGCTCGAGAAAGCACTTCGGGAGACTGAAAGGCGTGGCGACAAATGGCTTCTGATAGTAGACGGTCTCGACCATCTTCAGCAGAGTGTCTTGGCAAAACTTATGATCTGGTTTCCAGAACTTCCATCATCCGCTAAGGCTTTATTCTCAACTATTCCTACGGATATGACCTATCAAAGGCTATGCGAGGCACTCGGATATGATGAACTGACATTAACTCCTCTAAGCAAAGAGTTTACAGTCGACATAGTCAATGATTACCTTGCTAATGTAGGCAAGTCGCTTGACCCGAGCTTGACTGACATGATTGCATCAAACGCCTTATTCTCGAATCCGTATCTATTGCGTATGCTCTTGGATGAACTGGTCACTTACGGAGTGCACGAGCAGATTGGTGCCCATATATTCAACTTTACCACCTCAAAGGATAAGTCTGATTTCTATGGTAAACTTATCAATCATGCAGAGGAATATTACGGGCAGCAGAGAGTGAAGGATATAATGACGCTGATTGCCTGCACCAAGAATGGACTATCGGAAACATCAGTGATTGAGATCCTTGGACTGGATCCTGTAGACTGGGCTATGGCATATGCCGGACTGCAACGGATGTTTACATTCATCAATGGAAAAAACCTCATTACCAATATGGATATTCATGAAGCGTTGAATTCCTACTACAATTATGAGGAAAATGATTATCAGACACTGACTGATTACAGAAGACGCATACTGGAATATCTTGAGAAAGAAGGTAATGACATTGACGAGCTGGCGTATCTGTACTGGTGTACAGGGGATGTGGAAAAACTTTACACATTTATTTTGAATCCGGAGAAAGCGATAACTCTCATTCAGCATGGGGATAAGCTTTTTGCATCATACTGGACTTCCATCATGGAAGAAACCAACCATACGCCCTACGACTATCTGAATGTGGAATTCCATGACAATCCTGATATGGACACTGATGAGCAGATTGACTATCTCTCCTACATATTGTCGCTACAATTTGCCGACAATGAGCTTTCCTTCAGGCTTAAGGAAAAAAGCAACCAACTTCTCATTGCCAGCGGGAAGGATGACCATGCCACACAATATATGATTGCATCCAACTATCTAAGCATGGCACAGGATCTTCTGGATCTTGGAAAAATAGAAGAGGCCGAGAATATGATTGAGAAGGTGGAGCAAGCATTTGCGAGTCTTGGCGAGAAGGATTATTCAGAAGTGTATCTGACCAGAGGCAATATCGCCACAGCCGTCGGCGACTATGAGGAGGCACTGGAAATGAATCTCAAGGCCATAAAGGCAGCCGAGGAGGCCGACGGGGAGGTCACATGGAAATACCTAAATAATGCCGGACTGGCTTATTTCAACATGAACCTTCCTGAAGATGCGAAGCATATGTTCACGCTGGCTTTGGAGAAAATCAAGAAAGACATGATAGCGGAGACTCCGGAAGGAGCCATTGTGATGCAGAATTTAGGATTAAGCTATTATAGTACGGGAGAGACTGATAAAGCGGAAAATCTCTATAAAAAGGCATTGGATATATATTCCTTCAATCTGGAGACACCGGGAATCAATGTAGCACTTATCCTGAATAATCTTGGATTAATCTATCGCGATAGGGATGAAGATGATGAGGCGATGGAATATTTCATGG
>JAIDSL010000081.1 GCA_029061255.1 Muribaculaceae bacterium | reverse complement strand
ATCTCTGTCTATTCTGACGCTAAAAAACAAGATTTCAAAGAACGCTTGGCCAATGTTAAACTCAAGGACATAGATCTCTGGGCCAAGGAGAATCTATCTCCGAATCGGGTGGCTCTGCGTTCCAGGACTCTCAATAAAGTGAGTTAATTCTGGAACATAGAACTGAACACCCTATCTAATAAATTTATTGTTATACTTAAAATGAACTTTATAATTCGGATGTTGATATGGGAGAAAGAGATTATCTTAAACTTGCTACAGATTTTTCAATTAAGAATTGGAATTTCGACATAGTTAAGCCAGCCGGAGAAAAGCAGGGATGGTTCTATTTCAGTTGCACGAGAAAGGGGCGACCAAGATGGAGCAGTCTGCCTTGTGCATTAAGGATCAATGTGGTTGGTGATATTGAGGTCTTGGAAGATTTTCAGACTCGTCTCTCTGTCAGAAACATATAAAATAAATTTTGATATTTCATAAAAATTGATTAATTTTGCATCAACATACTTACCCCGCTTCCCTTAAGAACAGCGCGCTCAGGGTAAGTTTTTATTTTTGACTTGTCCTCGTTCCACTCGGGAAATATAACTTTTATCAGTTCCAATCTTATTCGCAAGTTCAGATTGAGTCATGCCAGACTCCTCATATAAAAACATATCTAACGAAATCATTGTTATTCTTAAAAAGAACTTTATAATTATCATTGTCATATGTATCTTATCACAGATAATCTCCATAGATTATTCAGCCTTTGCAAGAAATACAATGTCCGGAAACTGTATGCTTTCGGATCCATTCTCACGCCGAGGTTTAATGATCAGAGTGATGTCGATATACTTGTGGATTTCAATTCAGAAATAGACCATGACAACTATGCCGATAATTATTTTGACTTTTACTATGCCTTGAAGAATCTATTTGGTAGAGACGTAGATCTTGTTGATGAAATGTCAGTCAAGAATCCCTATTTCAAAGAGGAATTAGAAGAAACAAAATATCTTATTTATGGATAATCCACAAAGAAAAATACGAGAATTCTTGATTTAAGTTTCTGATTAAGTAATCTGCCATCATATAGATATTTATCTCATGCAAAGGCACAAAGGGCCCACAGGGGTTTCATTAACTATCAAACCAGTCTCGTTGTCAGAAATGCTTGAAATATATAAAATAAATTTTGATATTTCATAAAAATTGATTAATTTTGCATCAACATACTTACCCCGCTTCCCTTAAGAACAGCGCGCTCAGGGTAAGTTTTTATTTTTATGGACTTACCTCAATACGATAAACCTCAGATCTCCATTCCTGAGCAGATTAATTTACTAAAATTAGATGGACTTTCGTTTAAAGATGAAAGTAAAGCTAAGCATATTCTTGAAAACATCAGTCTTTTCAGGATGAAAAGTTATTTAATGCCGCTGAGAGAGATTGGACAACGTAAATTTAAGAAGCATGCTTGTTTCGAAGATGCATATGAGCTTTATAAGTTTGATTCTGAACTGCGTAAAATTATTTGTTCTGAGTTAGAGAAAATTGAGGTGTCGATTCGTACTCAACTATCTCTAATAATGGGAGATTATTCCGGAATATATTGGTTTGAAGAATCTGGGAATTTTAGAAATCCAAGTCGACATAGTGGACTTCTTTCAAGTCTAAAATCAGAACTTTGTCGGAGTGATGATGAGGCAATAATCGGGTTCCAAAGAAAATATTCTAACTTGTTCCCTCCAACATGGATAACATTTGAGATAAGTTCATTCGGTACATTATCTATGATGTATCGGTATCTAAGACCAGGACAAGCAAGAAGAAAAGTTGCACGTTTTTATGGACTCTCTGATACTGTCATGGAATCCTGGCTCCATGCAATAGTTTATGTACGTAACATTTGTGCGCATCATAGCCGACTATGGAATCGCAAACTTAGCATTAATGCTCTTATTCCCCGTAGGCCACAACTGACATTCATTACAATTCCCAAAGATACAAAACGAGTTTATTATGTTTTATCCATTATATTATATTTTCTCCAAACGATAAATCCTAAAAATACATTTGCTTTACGCTTCAAACAACTTCTTTCAAAATATCCCAATGTAGACACAAGAGCTATGGGATTTCCTGAGAATTGGGAGAAAGAAAAGCTATGGAACTAAGTTTTAATCATGACTCCTTACGAGCATCAAGCTATATTTGTGCGTTATACTCCTCCCATGCTTGTTCTCCAGCCCTTCTTCGGCTTTCTGTAACTGGTCTCCAAAAACCTTATTCAGTTCTTCACTAACACTATATGTCTGCATTTTTGTCTTTATTAAGTTATATGAGATTTGGTGTAATCAGATTTATAGAATTAAGATTGGGACTTGATATAAAGCGCGATTCAAGATTTCAACCGCTCTATTCCACTCCCAGCAAAGCCGGATAACGGATTATTCACCGTTTTAATGTATTCAACCCAAGCCGAGAAGACTTGAGTTGAATACATTTTAGGGTATTTTATTCGACTTTATGGTATTGCAGCATAAAGATCCGATATTAACTTTTCAAGATTCTTATCATCAGCATATTTATAGGCAATTCTTAAATCTTCGTTTGCTTTTGACCAATTTCTACTTAATACATATAAATATGCCCGGAGATAATAAACACTTCCATCTTCAGCATAGTCTGGAGATTCCAAGGCTTTACTAACATCTTTGATCGCAGCATCCCAATTTTCCATTTTCCCATGCAACGACGATCTCAAGAGATAATTATCCGGATTTCCGCCATCCATTGAAATGACCTTATTAAGATCCTGAAGAGCATTTTTGAAATCCCCCTGCATCTCATAATAAGCAGCTCTATTCTTGAGGCCTATAGTACTGTTAGGATGTTGCTCAATCGATTCACTAAAGAAATCCAACGCATCCTTATTGTTGTCTTGAACGAGGGAAATTATACCCATTGCATTTAAAGCCTCTTCATCTTCGGGGTTTTCATCTAAAATTGAAGCAAATATCGCCATTGCATAATCCAATTCGCCTTCATGCATACAGAGATATCCATAATTCTTATTATAGCTTTCTTCATCATATAGAAGGGCCATTCGATAATCCGACAAATTAATATCTTCGAATTTCCATCCCTTTTTCTTTTTCCCTTCTATTATATCAATCTTCTCCAAATCTCCAGGGGATTTTATCGGAGGAAAAGTAAGTTTGAATCGATAGGAGGAAGCCAATGGAATTTCTGTACCATTATCACGACTTTCTCCAATAGTACTTGAAACTATATAATATTTCTTGTCTGAGTTCTGATCTAATAAATAGAAACCATCGTCCTCTTTATTTAGATCTACCCATATATTAGCCTTATCTCCCTCAGAAATATCAAGATTCGTGAAAGACATATATGCAATGGTTGCATCTTTCTTGAATTCTAAGGCGTGGAGCATAACATGTGGATTATTGGAAGAACGAGAATTTATAATCACATAATTATCCTTGCTGTTAAATTTCTTATTACTTTTATCCAAATCATTATTCGATATGTTTTTGAGAATTTCATCATCCAATTTGACACCAAAGTTTAGATTCTGACCTCTTTTGTATATGTACGTTGACACCGCTATGACATCGCCTTTTTCATTTAAAATTGCGCTGCCACTACTTCCTTCAGAAATTGGTGCTGATATCTGAATCACATCACCATGAGAATCTGTCCTAATAGCTGAAATAATTCCTTCAGAAACAGTTTGCTCTAATCCTAACGGTGAACTGACATTATAGATTACATCCCCTTGATTTATCTCATTTTTCGAAAATGAAAGATATTTGAATTTTTTATGATCGGGATTTTTTAGAGTAAATTTAAGAATATCTTTTTTTCTATCAGACACCAAAACGGAATCAATCTCAAATTCTTGATCATCAGAAGTTTTAGCAATAGCCTTTACACTATTTTGAAGGACATGATAATTTGTTATACCCGTTCCTTTTTCATCAATAAAGAAACCGGAGCCACTTCCTGCCGGAGCTCCATACTCATCAAAAGTGTATATTGTCACGGTTGCTTGTTTTGCATTTTCAAAAATCTGCTTTTTGTCCTTCTTGCAGCCGAAGAGAAGGATTGAGAGCATTATCAATACAATAATATTTATGTTTTTAGTTCTCATAATATAAAAGTATTGTCTATATTATTTTTTTAACGCCGGTTTTTTAGACTGAGACGAAGTCGTTTTCTTTTTGGCGGTATTGGTGGTCGTTTTCTTTTTGTTTTGTCCAGGTGTGTAATTCATAAGATTATTCTCCCTTAGAAAAACCAACCCATCTTGTCCACCATTCTTCAGATCATTAATACCATAATCATCATTAAGAGCCAACTTACTCATACCACGATAGTAATATGCCATTTCCTTATTGCTTGCAGAATAATTTATAGCCGACGATAAATCTTCTATCGCGGATTTATAGTATCCTTGTATATAATAAGCTATTCCTCTCATAAGATATGTATCATAACACTTTAGTCCTTTATTTATAGCCGTTGTCATTTCACTTGCAGCAGAAGAAGCATTGTTATTATCCATATAATTTGCTGCCTTTTGAAGATACGGTAGAGACTGACCATATGTTGTCATTCTTTGGCATGAAGTGTTTGTCACCTCTAAATGTGTGCCCGTACTAGCACCAACTTCCACAAACCTAACATTTTTCACATTATAGATTGTCTTTGCAAGATGATCTCCATACGAATCATAAATCTTTATCTCTCCATCATCAAACAAAATACGAAATCTTCTTACTTTTAATGAAGTTGTTGTCTCCCACTTGCTTTGTGTGCCATTATCAGTCGTACACGCTTCTTGATATGTGTTATTTGAGTCGGAGTATTTGCTTGTAACATAATTCAATTTGAAATATTTATTTTGTCCGGCCGAGGTAGTATACTCAATCTCAACATACCAATACCAATGATTATCTTTGTGGTAAATATTACGGAGGTTTGAAGGAATAATATTTTCAACTGAGAATGAAATATCCAATGGAGAGTTTTGGTTTGATGATGTACTAATCCAGATGGTTTTGGCACTCCATTTATTGTTCCTTTTATCTTCTTCGCTTTGGTAATTTTTATTCATGAAGTCGACTTTACTGGTAGTATTAGAATAACTTTCCAAGTCCGTAGAAACACTCCACGGAGAAGATGATGTTCCAAAAGACTCCCATATATTTTGACTCATAACATTCAAGGGGAACATTATAAGTAATATTAATACTATTACCGTACTGTTAAAGAAAGATGAGTGGAATATTATTTGTACATTCTGATTCATAGACATGTAGTATTTACCTAACTTCATTTAAGGTATTCATTACAGTTTCTCGATGCTCAAAAAATCTGAAACAAAAGTTCTTTAATAATTCTGCATTGACAAGTCCACGCATAGTGGTAGACTTTACTCCATCAGTGATAATATAGTTTTCCCCAGTACAAACAATATTATAATGTGCAAACGCATTGCGAAGGTGACGAAAGAAAGCAGCTGATTTAGATCCATTGTCACAATTTTTTTTATGAGAAACAGTAAATCTAATTTGATTTTGCACAACCTCTTTGGGAATCTCGTTTGATTTGCAAGCATCTATATCGAGTTGATCCTTAAATTCTGCCACAACAGAATCCCAATCATAGCATGCTGTCCATCCTTGAAGAACGTCTTCTCCTATGTCATAGTAAAAGAAAGTAAGGTCATTGCCACATAACCTTCCATGGCTAAGATTTGTATGTAAAGTAAAATCCATATAGAATTATCCCTTGCCGCCGGACTCACCTCATTGGCATTCGTGGATATAAAAAGAGCGTGAGAGTCTGTATCTGTTACTCGTCCCGCTTCTTGAGGCTGTGGCATGTGCCCATCACAGTAGAACGAGCAACGCGGAGCCTCACGCCGTATGATATATGACGCTGAGAGTATGTATCACTACACGCTCCAACTTAGGTATACCATACCCCGGAAGGCGCCTATCGTTGCCTCATCCCTGACTGTGATTTTGAAACTGCCACATTCCAAGAAGCCAAGAACAAGCGCTTGATAAACGCTCTTGTATTATGTCTGCACCCCGCCGCGTCACCCCATATCGGGACTCCGCGGTCGATATGCATCGGCAAAGTTAATGATTAATTTTTATAATTGCAAAAAAAATCTGTATATAATTATAAATTATAAAGCGCCTCTCCGATTTTCCAACTGGTTAAAACCTGGGGTTAAGCAAACATAGGAAAACATCTTCGAGGTTATTATAATAGAATCTGAAGTTTGGGGTTTCGGCATAATCATCCGGTCTCTGACCTAATTTGTTTAATCGGCAGAGGTGTAAAGGACGAACGACTCTTTGGATAAAGTTACCAATTGTCGGCACGGCGGAGGCTGGGAAGCCTCCGTTCCATGAGCTACGCAATTTTCGCATATAACAAGGTGGTTAGGAAACCGCCTACTCATGCGAGTGAGAAACTGGTAAGTCTCCGTTCCATGGGCTATTTATCGGCAAGAAATCTGCTGAAATCTACCTGAAACAGCCGAAATCTTGCCGATATCGGCAAGATTTTATTGCATTTCCGAAAATTTCGGAAATAGATTGAAATAATTTCCGGATTTTTCGGAAATTATTTGTAACTTTGTCCGTATGAAACGGAAAGAAGTACTTCAAGGAATAATAATGACTATGCAGAGGGAACTGCCCTTCTCTGTGATAGAGCGTGATCTTCAACTGCCAATAGACTCGGAACAGATTGTTACTGTTTCCGGAGTAAGGAGGTGCGGCAAATCATCAATGATGAAAATTGCCGCCAATACATTGCTTGCAAAAGGGATTGACCGAAAAAGAATCCTATGGGTCAACTTTGATGATGAGCGTCTTTACGGTATGTCTACCGATGAACTTGATGAAGTGATTCAGGCATATAGGGAGATGTTTCCTGATATCCCAATATCAGAACTTTATATTTTCTTTGACGAGATACAGGCAATCGATGGCTGGGAGCTTTTTGTGCTTCGGCTTTACAAGTCTTATTGCAAAAACATATATATTTCAGGAAGCAACGCCAAGATGCTTTCCTCTCAGATAGCTACAGCATTAAGAGGATGGCCATTAGAATATCAGGCATTTCCCTTAGCATTCGATGAGTATTTGAGATTTAAAGGAGCGGATGCCTCTCAATTCACAGAAGAAGGAAGAGCAAAACTTATTACATATTGCAGGGAATACCTTCATGCAAGTGCTTTCCCGGAAGTAGTGCTTATGGAAGAAAAGTCTCTGCAAATCAGAAAAGTCCAAGGGTATTTCAATACGATGCTTTTCCGCGACCTCATAGAGCATTACTCGTTGTCAAGTCCTGAGACAGTACGCTATTTTCTGAAACGACTGATGGCGAATCTATCAAAACCGACTTCAATAAATGCCATATTCAACGACCTAAAATCACAAGGCAAAAGACTTGATAAAAACAAACTGTACGAACTCGCTGATATGGCATGCGATACCTTTATGTTTTTCAAAATCAACAGATGGTCGGAGTCGTTAATAAAGGGAAATGCAAGATCACCCAAATATTATTTCATCGACAACGGCATGCGAAACGCAGTAATCATGCCTCAGAGTGACGATGACGGTAAACTGCTTGAAAATGCTGTATTCCTGCATCTCCGACGCCATCTTGACCCAATGAAGAAGATAACCTACTTTAATGAGGATGTGGAATGTGATTTCGTAGTCCAGCAGGATGAACATATCGAGAAATTGATACAGGTATGTTGGACTATGGCAGACAGCTATACTCTGCAGCGTGAAATACGCGGTTTGAAAATTGCTTCGGATGTTACCAGGTGCAGAGACTGCAGTATAATCACTTTCGATGAATCAGATAAGATAGTGAGCGATGGAATAGAGATCAAAGTCTTGCCTATCTGGAAGTGGTTGCTTTCCTCACCTTTTGAATAATTTAGCCCCCTATGAGCGACAAAATTTCAATCAGATTCTACAATAATCGTCCGGTTCGTGCTATATGGGACGATGAAAACAGTAAATGGCGGTTTTCGGTATTGGATATCATAGCGATATTCAATGCCCAGGATGACTATGCCAAGACGCGCAACTACTGGAAATACCTCAAAACTAAACTCAAAAAGGAGGCACCTCAACTGGTTAGTGTCACTAACCAGTTGAAGATAAAAGCCCCTGATGGCAAATTGCGGTTAACTGACACACTTGATGCACAAGGCGTTACAGAACTTGCCAAGCATATGCCCAACAACAAGGCCACAATTATATAAAAACGGACGCACGAGCCGTGCGTCCCTACATAAGACGGAGAATATAGTTCTGCAACAACCTCGCTTTTTATGTTCGTTTATTGTAGGTGATGGCGGCAAGGAGGGAAAGTAGCACGGCGAAGGCTGCTATGGCGGTGTATTGAGGCCAGAGGTCGATGATACCGGCTCCTTTCAGATAGACGGAGCGCATTATCTCGATGAAATAGCGGGGTGGGATGGCGTAGGTGACATACTGCGCCCATTCCGGCATCGAACGGATCGGAGTGAAGAGCCCGCTCATCAGCTGGAATATCATGATGAAGGCAAACATCACAAAGATGCTCTGAAGCATGGTGGCCGATTTGTTGGCAATGGTGACTCCAAGTCCTGACATGGCGAGACTGAAGAGTATGGCGGCAAGGAAGATGGCGCCGATGTTTCCCGCCGGGGCGAGGCCATAGACGAGCCAGCCGACCGTCATTCCTACGGCAACCACTATGATCCCCACTATCCAGAACGGTATCAGTTTCGACAACACAAACGCAAAACGGCTTACCGGAGTCACGTTCATAGCCTCGATCGTACCGGATTCCTTCTCACTGACCAGATTCAGGGCGGGAAGGAATCCGCATATTATGATCAGCAACACCACTATAAGTGCCGGAACCATATAGTTGCGGAAATTCAGGGTCGGATTGTAGAGATTGATAATGCTTGTCTCAGGGACAGTTATGGAAAGACCGTTCTCGGACCGCCATTGGGATAAGGTCTCCATTACCGACTGAGAGACATACTGCGCGCCGAGCATACCTTTTGTTGCGTTTACTCCGTTCGCTTCTATGTCCAATTCGGCATCTCCCACTGACAAATTGCGTGAATAATGGGGCGGAATAGTCAATATCACATCTGCCTCTCCTCTCTCCACGGATGCCATCGCCTCATCGTAGGTCCCTGCGACAGCATTGACCGTCAGGTATTCCGACGCACCGATATCGGCTATCATTCGTCGAGACAGTTGGCTATGGTCGTTGTCGACTACCGTCACTCCTACATTCTTCACGTCAAGATTAGCCACCAAAGGAAGCACAAGCATCACCATTATCGGCATAGCTATGATAATCTTAGGAATCAGCGGATTGCGCTTCATCAACTTTATCTCCTTTATAAGGAGGGCTTTCAATATTCTTGGGTTCATCTGGTGGAGGATTTGAATTTTGCAATAGATGCTGCAAGCAAAACTACGGTCATGACAAGGAGAATCAGAACATCCTTGATGATGTAGCTGAATGCGAGTTGCTGAACCATAAGCTTGCGCATCGCCTCGATATACCAGCGCGCCGGGATGATGTTGGATATCCATTGAAGCACAATCGGCATATTGTCAATAGGGAATATCATACCGGAAAGCATTATTACCGGAAGCATGAACATGACTGCCGACACAATCAATGCCGTAAGCTGGGTGTCGACAACGGTAGACACCATCAGTCCGATGGAAAGCGACAGGATAATATAGAGCAACGATACTGCTATCACGCTTATGACACTTGAAGAAACCGGGAGACCAAGAACCGTATATGCCATCAGGAGCATCACTGTAAGGATCACGCACGAAAGCAGGAAATACGGAATGAGTTTGCCGAGGATAATCGTCCGGGGTTTTACGGGAGACACAAGCAAAAGGCTCATGGTTCCCGTCTCTTTCTCGCGCACTATGGAGACAGATGTCATTATGGCGCATATCAGTATGAAGATCATGCCCAGAATGCCCGGCACGAAATTATACGCGCTCTTCAGCTGCGGATTATAGAGCGTATTGGTAAGCACCGTACTCTTTGCCGATGTGCTATTGATCACTCCCCGGATATATGCCGTGGCAGTCTGAGCGGTATTGGTGTTTGACGCATCCACTACAATCTGTGATTTAAGTTCTACTTCTTCGCTCCTTAGAAACAGGGCTGCATCCGTCTTGCCGGAACGCAGTAGCGCATTCACATCTTCAGGTGTGGTGAGTCCTTGGAACGTTAAATATTCGTTTACACGCAGACGCTGAAGGATATCACGTGTATCATCGGTATATTGATCCACTACTGCCACTACCCTGACATCGTTGACCTCAGTGGATATAGCGAAGCCGAAAAGCAGGAGGAGCACTATCGGCATAAGCAATGTTATCACCATAGTTCGCGTGTCGCGGACTATGTGCAATGCCTCTTTCTTTATAAGTGACCGGAATATTGACATCTTACTGAAGAGTTAAGGGTGAAGAGTTAAGGGTTAAGGGATTTAATCTCCTCGTTGGGCGTTTTGGGCTACGATACGGAATACCTCGTCGATTGTCGCCGCATGATACTTTTCCTTAAGAGCCGCCGGAGAGTCAAGAGCGCTTAACTTTCCATCTACCATAATGGATATGCGGTTGCAGTATTCGGCTTCGTCAAGATAGTGGGTAGTGACGAATACCGTCATCCCTTCGGAAGACGCCTTATAGATGAGTTCCCAGAACTTACGGCGCGTCACGGGATCGACACCGCCGGTAGGTTCGTCAAGAAATACGACCTCCGGCTTGTGGATAGTGGCAACTGCAAATGCAAGCTTCTGCCTCCATCCAACGGGAATATCCTTCACATAGGCACGCCGCATATCCTGCATGCCGAGTTCTTTAAAAAGACGTTCAGAGGCCTCTCTGATCTGTTTGGATGTCATACCGTAGATGGTGGAGAACAGACGGATGTTTTCCTCAACAGTCAGGCCGGAATAAAGCGAGAACTTCTGACTCATATAGCCGATTCGCCGCTTTATGGACTCTGCCTGCGTCATTATGTCGCATCCGGCTACACTACCGTCACCTTCAGTAGGGATACTGAGTCCGCAAAGCATACGCATCGCGGTAGTCTTCCCCGCTCCGTTGGCACCTAAGAATCCGAATATCTCACCTTTTGCAACATCAAAGGATATGTGGTCGACAGCTGTGAAGGAGCCGAAGCGTTTGGTAAGATTCCTAACCGATATCGCATTTCCCTTATCCATAGTCAACGTGTAAGCTTTATGAATAAATCCTCTATATCTCCTCGGACCGGATAGATCCTAACATCTTCAAGTCCTTCAGACTGAAGCTTCTGACATACGGCAACCGGATCAAAGCCTTTTCGACCCACTACATGAAGGGTCGCTCCGAATGTGTAGCAATCCTCCACCTCCGGCAATTGCCTGAGTTTCGTAAGAAGCTCAAACATACGGGTAGCCGAAGCGTTATAAAGATTTTCATCAAGACCGGCTACCAGCCCTTCCGGAGTGTTTACCCTCAGTATCTTACCTTTGTCGA
Source organism: Muribaculaceae bacterium (assembly GCA_029061255.1). Lineage (GTDB taxonomy): Bacteria > Bacteroidota > Bacteroidia > Bacteroidales > Muribaculaceae > Lepagella. The sequence goes on along the minus strand of JAIDSL010000081.1, from coordinate 12,975 downwards.
TCAACGCTATCCTTCCGCAACGGGTGGCCTCGTCCATATAGGAAGTAGAGACGAGTATGGTGATACCTTTCTCGCGTAGGGTCGATAGCATTTCCCAGAATTCGCTGCGCGACACAGCATCGACTCCCGTTGTCGGTTCATCAAGAAGGAGTATTCTCGGTCTGTGGATGAGGGCACAGCTTAGTGCGAGTTTCTGCTTCATACCTCCTGACAACGCTCCAGCCTTTCTATCGGGAAAACGTTCGAGTTGGGCGAATACAGGAGCAATGATATCATAGTTCTCCTTTATCGGGACTCCGAAGAGGGAGGCGAAAAACCGCAGGTTTTCCGAAACGGTCAGATCCTGATAAAGGGAAAATCGTTCCGGCATATATCCTATTATGGTGCGTAGCCTCGAATAATCCTTCACGGTGTCAAGACCGCATACTGTTGCAGTTCCCGAATCCGGAGCCGTCAGAGTGGCAAGAATCCGGTAGAGCGTACTCTTGCCGGCTCCATCTGGACCGATAAGTCCGAACATCTCCCCTTCCTCCACATCAAAGCAGACATTGTCGAGAGCCGTCAGGTCACCGTAACGTTTTGTGACCCCTGTGATCCCTATAGCAGGACTCATAGCCTTACCTCTCCGTATTGTCCGAGTTTCAGACGGCCATCATTATCAACCGCTATCTTGACCGCATACACGAGATTAGCCCTGCTGTCGCGGGTCTGGATAGACTTGGGCGTAAACTCGCTTTCCTGAGCTATCCATGTGATAGTGCCGGGATATTCATACTGTTCATCGCCACCGAAATCGGCTATAACGGTCACTTTCTGACCAATCTTTATATCCGCAAGCTGGGAAGCGGTAAAATATGAACGTAGATAGATGTCATTAAGATCGGCAAGCTTACACAACGGGCGTCCCGGGGTGGCGAATTCTCCCGGCTCCGTATATTTTATGAGGACAGTGCCGGAGAGAGGGGAATCCACAACGCTTTTAGCTATCTGCTCGGCAATCTGCTCGGACTGGTACTGAATCGCGACTGCATTGTCGGAAATAGAACTTCGGTTTTTGCCGAGAGTCGAGAGCAAAGCGCTCAGCTGGCCATTGAGGACATTCAACTGAGCCTGCGCGTCATCGTATTGCTTCTGAGTCGTTGCTCCGTCGGCAAGAAGACGGGAAAAACGCTCGCACTCGTGCTGCTGATGCGCTATCTGCGACCTGAGAGACGCCGCCTGCGCGGCGATATCGGGAGACACACTCTCGGCGGATTGTCTCTGACTCTCTATCTGCTTCTGCTGAAGCACTAAAAGAGCCGTATCGACCACCGCAATATTCTGACCCTTACGGACGCTGTCGCCCTCGCTGACCGACATGGAAAGGATCTTGCCGGAAGTCTCGGCTGAAACCGTCACTGTCGTCGCCTCGAATATTCCGGTAGCGTCATAATCGGGAGCAGAGCTGCAGGATGCGAGCATTATAGAAGCGACCGCAAGGGAATATATCTTTTTCATTGGTTTAGGGTGTATTTAAGGTTGTATATTTCTTTTATGAACTGTATCTCGTGAAGGCGGCCGTTGAGCTGCGCCATGTTTTCGTCAGAGATTTTTGTCAGGAGAGCGGTAGCATCTATCACTCCGTTGGCAAGCTGCGACTCCGCCGCCTGCCTGACTTTTCCACGAAGCTCAATGATGCGAGCATCGTCTTTCATTACTTCACGGAGTCCGCTGATAGCCTCCCTTTGGGATGCCGACTGTATGGAGGTATTGAAGAGAAAGAGATCCTTGTCGGCATTTATGTCAAGGGCATTGACCGACGTGCGCCTGCTGTTGTTTTTCCTCGAATAAAACGAGTCGATATTCCACGACACCTTCACGCCGGCAAGGATATTGAAAGAAAGGTTCCTGTTCATCATGCTCTTGAAGTAGTCGAAACCGGGATAACCGTAATATGCCTGAGCAAACATGCCGACCTTAGGCATGAGCGAGGTGTCGGAAAGACGGTTCGATACGGCATTGGCGTTAAGTTTGTTTTCAAATAGCTTAAGCTCCGGCCTACGACTCTCATCATCAAGCGGCACCTCGGCTGAAGGCCTTGACAGGGTCTTACCTTGAAGGCTTTCGCCTGTAAAGATCTCAAGCGCTTTGCGGTATCCGTCAGCGGCGCTCTTAGCCTGCGATATTCCCTGACTGACCGTAAGGACCTGGGCCTCCACCATGTCGGCATCGCTCTGCATGGCGACTCCGTTGCGTACTTTTGAGCGGAGCTGTTCGAGGTTTTTCTGAAGAAGCCGCCGGGTTATCTCGCTCTGCTCAATCTGTTCTTCTGTAAGCAAAAGCGCGAAAAACACCGACTCCACCCTCTGCCTTACGGCATACATCTCGACATCAAGAGCCGAACGGCTTACTTCCTCCTGAGCCCGCGCCAGTTCACGCCGGGCACTTGACACCCCTCCGTCCCAGATATTCTGAGACACGTCGACGCCTATCTTATACTGAATCTTCCCGAGTCCCTCCACAGTCTGCCCCATCTGGTCGAGAACTCCGGCCAGCGACTTCGGGAATGTCGGAACCACATTCTGGCCGGTCGCCTGACCATATGCTCCAATCCTCGGAAGCCAGGAATTGTTGATCTCGGCAAGGTCTATGTCGCGAGTTGCCTCAAGGAGACGGTATTTGCTTATGACGGGATAATTGGCCTCCGCCTTAGCGAGACATTCCTCAATCGTGACCTGCGCCCTTATATTCAAGGACCAGACCACTCCTAATATAATGAAAATAATCTTCTTATTAAAAAACATCATATCCTTAACCCTTAACCCTTAACTCTTAACCCTTAACTCTTAACTCTTCGAAAACTCCAGTTTCCGCATGATGGTATCGTAGTTTTCCCTCTTCCTCATGGCCAGAAAAGCCTTGGCATCAGCAGTAAGATCACCTAAAGCCACCCTTACTATCGGGGCGGCAATATATGAGAAGATGTTGAGCGAGGCTATATCGAGCATCAGCATCCGGGCATCAACCATCCTGCATCTCCCTGCGGCTGCCTCGTCATTAATCTTATCTTGCATAGCCTGGAGAATAACCGGGGCGTATCTTTCAATCTGCTGGAGAAAGACATTAGACCGCTCCGGATCGCTGTATATCTCCTCTATAAGGAAACGTGGCAGTTCTGGATTGGCGGCTATGAAGTCGAGATGACACTCCACTATATTTCGTATGATTTCCTCTAAAGACGCATCGTCATAATCGAAGGAATTGAATAGAGCATCCTTGAGCAATCTTATCTTCTCTCCGAGGACCCGGTCGAAAAGTTTTGCCTTAGTCCGGAAATAATAGTGCAGCATGGCATGCGTGACGCCTGCCGCCTCAGCGATAGAGGTGGTCCTGGCACCGGCGAATCCTTTCGCGAGGAACTCCTTCTCCGCAGCCATAAGTATCGCCCGCTCAGTGTCCTGAAGGGTATTATCCGTTGTTGAATTATCCATAACAATATTGTTTATCTTTCTTGATTAACAAAATTGTTAGTCAAATTGTTCCAGTCGGTAATAAATAATGATTTTTGACGCAGGCCTCTCATTTAATGAAACCTGCGACGAATATCACACCGGGGCGAGACCATATACAAGCCGTCATATAACTATCGAGCAACGACCATGTGAGATTACGTAAATACTTAGGACTTATTTCCATAGACCAAGGTTTTCTTTTCAAAGAAAACTTTTTGTAACCACACAGCCGAAACGTGCCGCCAAGCCTGAGAAAATACTCTTTGACAATCCCTCCGTAATGCAGGCCCTCGGCATCATTCATAAGATAGGCACTGTAAGGGAAAGTTTCGTTGCCTCTATGCTCAGTGCCGCAGGACAGCTTCATGCACCTGAAGCAGGAGACTTCTTACTCGACCATAAGTATCTATTCGAAGTAGGAGGTCGCAACAAAGGGTTCTCTCAAATAGCTGATAAACCTGACAGCTATGTGGTGGCAGCCGATATCGAGACGGACTTCGGAAACAAAATCCCTATGTGGCTTTTAGGTTTTCTTTATTGATTTGGTATCACTTACCAATCCTGATCGATGGAAGCAGTTATGAGGCCGTCTTTGGCGTGGAAGATGCGGGGAATACCGATGGAGGCGAACATCGAGTAGATGCGGCGGTCGCGCTGGGGTGATACGGGAAGCGTGAGATGGTTCTCCGTCCAGTATCTCTCTACGTCCGCTTCTCCTTCCTCGCGGGAAATGCAGATATATATGGATCGCTCCGCTTCCGGCAGCTGCAGGTTTTCTTCATACTGCTCCTGCAGTATGGGAAGTTCTCTGCGACAGTCGGGACAGGTGGTATTGAAGAAGACAATTATTAACTGGGCATTGTATGAATCGTCGGAGCTGACCGTCATTCCATCAATGGTCGTGACCTCAAACTGCGGAAGGGCATCCCCCGGCTGGAGATACCATTCCGGTTCCTCCTTCTCGCCGACACAACCGGCCAGACAGACAATCAAGGATATAAATAGAGTATATAATGCTTTTTTTGCGCTCATGATGTGCAAAATTAGTCATAATTTTTGATTATACAAAGAAGATTTGGACTTTTGGGTTGCAATAAAAAAGGACACGCCTTGCAGCATGTCCTCTTGGGGTTAGTTATTAGGGGAAAGTTACCTCACACGCGCTGGGACGCGCACGGAGTGCGCTAACTACTTTTGGAGGGAGTTGTACTGGTCATCAGTGACGGGTTCGAGCCAGACGTTTTCTGTCTCCTCGCCGGGAACACCGAAAGCGAGGTGGGCAAACCAGGAGTCTTTGGCGGCTCCATGCCAGTGCTTGACATTGGCTGGGATATTGATGACTGTACCCGGCAGAATCTCGACGGCAGGCTTGCCCTCTTCCTGATACCAGCCGCGACCCGCAACTCCTACGAGCATCTGACCGCCACCCTTCTCAGCCTTGTGGATATGCCAGTTGTTGCGGCAACCAGGCTCAAAAGTGACGTTGGCAAAAGGTATCTGATCGGTGGAGATCTGAGCAAGGTAACTGTTGCCGATGAAATACTTAGCATAGGCTGTGTTCGGATCACCGATCGGGAAGATCATCTCCTTCTGGAACTGAGCCTTGGCGTCATCGCCCTTTATATCGTCGTTCCACACTTCCTTAGCCTGGCGGAAGGCGGCCCAGGCCTTGGGCCAGCCCGCATAGAATGCGATGTGGGTGATAATCTCGGATATCTCCGTGCGGGTTATACCGTTTTTCTTTGCCTCCTGAAGATGATAGGTAAGGGAGCTGTCGGTTATCCCCTGCGAGATAAGGCAGGTGACCGTCACAAGGCTGCGGTCGCGGAGCGATAAGAGGTCGTTGCGGCTCCATACCTCACCGAAAAGAATGTCGTCGTTGAGATGCGCGAACTCGGGAGCGAATTCGCCGAGGGCGTCACGTCCGGCTGTCTGTACTATTTTCTGCTGTGCCATAATATTAAATGTTGTAGCCGCTACGATGAGCAGCATGATTATCTTTTTCAAATTTAAGTTTCGCATACTCAACTTAAGGGTTATCGGTTAAAGGGTTACGAGGTTAGGAATGCGAATGTTGAATTAATCGAGATTTACGATCTTGTAGTTCTGGGAGCCGAGACCGATTTCCTCGCCATAGTCAAGGGTATGCATGCCGTGGCGTGAGTCTATGCGCTCGATGAGATGTACCTTACCGTGATCGTCGGAAGAGCGTACGAGGTCGGTGCATGCCTTGTCAAGGGCGATGGGATCGAGAGATGCGAGGATACCAATGTCATGCATCTGCGGGTCGGCCGGATGAGAGTCGCAGTCGCAGTCTACGGAAAGATTGTTGGCCACACTGATGTAGATGATGTTGTCGCCGCAGTGGTCGGCGACTGCCTTAGCGGCTTCTGCCATCGACTCAAGGAAATCGTCCTGTTTGGCAGCTTTCCAACCATCTTCACGTGTTTCAGTAGCTCCCGCACTGTGGATATACATCTTGCCGTTGCCGGAAGCCACGCCTATCGACATGTTCTTCACGGCGCCGCCGAAGCCGCCCATGGCGTGACCCTTGAAGTGGGAAAGAATCACTGTGAAGTCATAATCGGGATAATGCGAGCCTACGATGTCGTATTTCAGGTGCTTGCCGTCTTTTACCGGAAGTTTCACCTCACCGTCGGCATCCATTATGTCGACGTCGGCGATAGCGGTAAAGCCATGTTCCTCTGCCGCCTTACGGTGGTCTTCGGTAGAAAAACGCCTACCGTTGTAGGCAGTGTTGCACTCAACGATGGTTCCCTTGGTAAGGTCGACGAAGTCCTTGATCAGGGCCGGCTGAAGATAGTTGTGACCGCCGGGCTCGCCCGTGGATATTTTCACGGCAACCTTGCCGGTGACCTCGCGGCCGAGGGCCTTGTATAGTTTCACTATTGCCTCCGGAGAGATTTCCTTGGTCATATAGACTACCGAGGGTTCGCCGGAAGCGACAGGGGCCTTTGCCTCTTCGGAAGTGTTCTGAGCGGTACAGGACAGAGTCAGCAGACCGCATGCGATAGATGTCAGTATCTTATTCATTCGTTTAAACATAATTTGGATAATCTTCGCAAATTTACAATTAAAAAATCATACCGCAACAACCATAATTACGGAATTTATTACCTATTTTTCTTTTTTATAAACCGTTCTGTATCTCTGGGCAGGATGAGTCGGTTTGTCAGGATATTCCATTTCAAGTAGGCCTGCTTGCAAAAGCTTACTTACGATTCTACTGCGAGTATGTCTCCTGTTTCGCCTGATTGCACGTGAAATGTCTCCAATGTTTCTCCAAACCCTGCAATACTCTTTTATTGTCCGCACCTCTTCCGAACTTAGACCATCAGAGCTTGTCACAGAGCTTGTCACAAAGCTTGTCTTACAATGGGCATCCTCTACTGAGTCGCAATTATTTAACTTGTCACAACTCATATTACAGCTTGTCACAGAGCTTGTCACAGAGCTTCTTTCCAATATATTGTACGAAGTCCTTTCCGACCTTCTATCTATACCTACCTCATATTTATATGCCAGATGATAGGTAGTACCCTTACCAAATCCACTTGATTCGAGAAATCCATCATTACATAACTCTCTCAATAACTTTGAGATGTCTGATGGATGAAGGTCGAGAAGAGGCTGGAGCGATGTGTTGCTGACTTCAACATCTGTAAAGGCCGTTGCCAACACTATAAGTGCATTATGACTTATTGTATTAAGTGTGTCTCCCAGAATATTCTTGAGTTGAACGACTACGTCATTATCTATTAATGTCTCCATAGGCATAAAGAGTTCCACCTTATCCGGCCTACCCATCTCTTCGATATACGGACTTCTCCAGTTTGCCTCCCTCCATCCTTTCAGAATCTTATCTACGCCACTTCCTGCTTTATCCGATTTACCAATAAGACCAAACATTCTCTGAAGTGCCGGATTCCTTGTCTCACTGATTCCGCCCTCATAGAATTGGGAGGGAGAGACAAGAAGCGTTCCTGGATTTGACATTCTGATCCCTTTGGGAGTCTTGAAAACATTGATTCTTCTTGATCCTCCGTACTGTGCATGCACTATGCAGTTGATTAATGCCTCTCTGACAGCAACATGCGCCGGAGATTCATCGATTCTCGTATCACCTTTCATTTTAAATGGTTTTGGGAGGAATTTCTGAAGTCTGGGCAATGTCAATCGATAAAACTGGAAAAGATTCGCTTCCCATGTTCCATCAGGATACAGACGGTCTATCCATCTGAGTTCGGATGTGTCGGAAGGTATCTCGCGGTAATCGACCATGAAATCCGGAGCACATTCGGGATCTGTGATTGCTTCTTCCTTTCCGAACATAAGTATTCCAGCCATTGTGAAGCCCTCCTTGCCGGTTCGCCTATCCATGCGGTAGCCACCGAGTCGCTGCATGAATTGAAGGTCATCAAGGGCGGTCCAAGGATGCGATGGAGAAAGATTGCTGAACATGGTACGGTATTGGCGGAAGGAATTCATGTCAATATCATCCCAGGTATAGTTGTTGAGGACTCGGCTTTCGACTTGCCCTAATGAGGAATCTCTTTCTGCAAACATCTGACTTACTTGCATGGGATCGCAGATGTAGTCACCTTCATTATTACGGCGGTAAGTACCTGTCATTGGATCCTGACCTATATAGACAGGACGTTGCTGACGCGAAGCACGCGGAATAACAAAATAAAGTATTTCTCCGTCCTCAACGTGAATAGTGTCGATATCTTTATCGGTCAATAACGGAAGACTGACCTTCTGACGGTTGTTCTGAGCGTTAAAGAATTCCTGTTTGAATTTCTTTACAGTCTCCACCGATAGAGGAGCTAAAGAAAACCTCCCATTCTTTTCAGTTACACCAAAAAGAATGATTCCACCTTCTGTATTGGCAAACGAAGAATATGTCTCCCAAAAAGAACCTGGGAATCCACCTTTTGCGGATTTGAATTCAATCTCCTTGTTTTCGTTGACATTCATCAAGTCCTCAAGAAGGCTCTCTATATCCTCACTCCTTCTAACTACCGCATCTTTTTCCATACCTTATCAACGTTATTTATTCTTCCTATGCTATACTAAATACTCGACATGTTGAACTCGTTCTGATGGTCTTCAACATACTTTGTATTATATGAATCTTCATAACAAAGCCTTAACGAATTCCCTCTCCAATCAATCTCTATATGTCCACCCGCCACATTCCATTTAGAGAAGAAAATTTCCGTATTATTCTTTTCAGCTTTCGAAAAAAGGTGAATTTTTTCCACAAAATAGTCTAAACTCTTACCTATACAATGTAGGTCGTCTCGATAATCTATAGGCTTTCCATACTTCTCTCTAAGAAGATCATATAGCATATTGATATGATCAAAATGATTCCCTATAAATGTCCCGAATATTAACACAATGGATTTCGTCAAGCCGAATGGAGACCCATTGATATATAATTCCACATCAGTTATTCCACAGAATGTGCCATTCATCTCTATTTGATATGGCTTTGTCTCCTTTACATAAAAACCTCTATTAGTCAGGTATTGTGCAATCTTTTCAATTGAGAGTTCAAACGAAACTCCTGAAAAAACTATGTGTTCTTCTTTTCCATGACTATCCAATGTGGGTCTCGAGTTCTCAATTGGTTCCGCATTAAGAGACAGATCCTCTCTATTTAAAGCGAAAAGTATAGCATTTATTATATTAATGGATACATCTTTTCTGAAACCATATTTCTCATACAGATCTCGTATGCTATTAGTCACATCATTCTTTTCTATGGATGACTTTGTCAATGCATCCATGATGCCGGTTCCAATCATTCCCTTTAGAATATATTTCATAGAGGGATACTCGTAAAAAGCGTTATAATCCAAAAGAAGATTAATCAATCGTGGAGATCTCAATTCCTCTTTCCCATTCAAAAGTACTATATGTTTAAGTGCTTCTTTTACTGTCATAAGTATATGTTTAAACTCAGTTTATTTGTCCGTTTCTTTAGAATAAGTATCATCTAAAGAAACTTATATTGAACGACAACTCTATCTTTTCCCATTGAGTATCAGTAGTCTTCTGAAATTGTCCCACAAGTTGAGGGACAATTTCATCTGAATACGACGTAACGCTCCTTGAGTTCTTTAACACATTTGCGGTAGTCCTCGTCAAATATCATGATGGATGTAGCCATAATTCCTTATATTAACTTAAACCATTACAGCGAATGCAATATCCATTATAATTAATAGATATCTCCATAGAGATTAAATATTGGCTTATTTGCATCAAATTCATAGTTGCATGATTGTCTCACCATTCTTTCGCTACCACTCGGCACAATGTGGGCATCGACAATTCGAGAAATCTTAAATGTTCGCTGTTCATTTTTCAAATGACAGAAAGCACTGATGTATTCTATTCCATATTCACTGCTCAAAGAAATATTGCTTATTATCCGGGTTGATTTTTCATTATCACCCTTTACATAGTCTATCTCTAATGTCAATTTTTTATACGCCGCAAGTACGATTAGCTGTTTTATTGTCACTCCTTCTTCCATGATCATTTTGTTTTTGATTGTGCATAACGAATTAAATAACCCAAAGCATTACATTCCGGCGAGACTCTCTTTATATAGTCGGCATTACCAATTATATATAATGTCTGCCGGGCGCGTGTGACTGCAACATTAACCTGATTATCTGTTATATAATCAATCCAGTTAATTTTTCGTTTAGGAGAATTGTCTGTCACTACTAAACTATAGATGATAACATCCTTTTCATCTCCTTGAAACCCGAAAGCGGTATTAACCTCAATGCATTCCTTCAATGACTCATCAAGTCGAGATTTGATGTAGTCTGCTTGATTGCGGAAAGGTGTTACAATGCCAATGGAGACATTAGCTTTCAAAGAGTACAATTCTTTTGCAAGATTAACAGCCCTATCTGCCTCTATTCGGTTTATATTTATATTCTCGGACTCTTGCCTGCCACGAGTATCTATCATAACAACGCCCTTTTGTGGAAGAGTCATCCTGCTTTCATCGGTTTTAACGTTAAGGGGTTTGTCAAGGAATCGGCTATAGAATTGATGGTTTGAATAGCCAATTATTTCATGATGACATCTATAATGGTTTTCCAATGTGATTGGAAAACTATTCTGATGCGCATGAGCTAAGAAGTCAGCTGCATAATTCCACAAGGACTGTTCTACATACTTGAGGTAGGGTCTTGCAGTCATCCCCAGATGTTCGCGTATTGCATTCTCCTCTTCCTTTCGGACGGAGGTAATGTGTCTTAGTTGCATCGGATCTCCGATAACCACGACTTGCTTTGCCCTTAAAATTAGAGGAAGAGCAGAGGCAATATCACACTGAGAAGCCTCATCTATAATCAAAATGTCAAAAAGATTTTCTGCCAACGGGAAACCCGACTTTACAGAAAGACTCGTTACTGATATTAACCTACATACAGATAAAAAGTCCTTGCTCCTTCGGATAAAAGCAGCCAGTTCGCTCTCTTTCCGAGGGAAATTGTCAGGTAGATATGATTTATATGAACTGATCTTGCCTGACGCACTTTGATCTCTTTCTATTTCTGAAATTTTAGCGGCAATAAGTTGTGGCCCCAGATTTATCAAAGCTGTTTTTGAGCTTGTAATTGAATGTAAAAATTCAATCTTCTTAGCACTTAGAGACTCCAATTCGGTTGCGTGTGAGTTATATCGTACATCAATATTGTCAAGGTTTGCTTTGAGATTGGAAATTACTTTAGTGTGACGTTTATTCTCTTTATCCAATACCCTATGATAATCAACAATTCGTTCTAAAACAGAAATCATCAGAGACAACTTTTCAACAATCATATTACCGGATTCAAAATCATCTAAAGAATATGCTTGCTTCCTATCCCTTAATTCCGCCTTGATTGAGAATGGAAGGTCTTCAACATAACCGAGGAAAATCTCAGCATGATTTCTCTTGGAGAATAGATTATGCCATATTCTTGATAGTCCTGAATATTTACGTTGTAGAGCGTTTCTAAAGCGAGTCAAGTCACTCGTTGTACGAGCGATGGCATCTGAAGAAACATTCTCCAGATGAGATACATCAGAATATCTATTTTTGATACCATCCACTGATGATGAAAAGATCCTATTCTCTTCTTCGATTCTCGATTCAATATTTGATTTATCGGATAATAATTTCGGAAGAGCAACTTTTAGTTCATCGATTCTCGACAGTTTCTTCTTCGCCTCTTTGATTCTTGCCGAAAGATCTCGGTATTGGGAAAGCAAATCCGAAAGTGTATTTGGCTGATTCTTGAGACCATTAAGTCGGTTAAGAAGCTGAGTCAAGGCAGGTACTGTCTGACTCCTTACGTACTCCTTCTTTCCAAAACGCAAAAGATATTTGCTAGGATCTATCAAATCAAACCTCTCTTTCACGTTATCAACCGCTTTATTGTTTTTACTTGCCACCAGTACAGTCTTATCTTTCATCAAAGCGTTTGCTATGATGTTAAGAATAACTTGAGTCTTGCCTGTACCGGGAGCACCGGTTACAACGGTGAATCTATTGCTTAATGCGTGGGCGACAACGGACGCTTGACTATCGTCCAAAGCACTTACAGGAATAAGTTCATCAACGGAAATATTCTCTATATGATTGTCAAATCCAGAATGAGTGAGGAAAGCTTTCAGTAATTCATTTTTCTCAGCCAAGGACGAGCTAAGTTTATTTAGCTCTGCGGAAATTTGTGCCAAGGCAATATTTTTGGAACTCAACGCAAGTTGCAATTCCATCTTTAATTCCGCGTTTTCGCCCATATGGCGTTTGACTAATTCCTGAAGGTCGATGATACTTTTTACTTGACCGATTTCATTCTCTATTTCTTCAATCTCTGCTTCAGAAAGTTCTAACTCATCTATATGACGACTATCCAATGATAGGTTTGTGATTCTTATTGGTAAAAGATTCTCATACGGGTCATATCCCTTCAAATCGTCATAATCAACGGTAAGACTGAATACAACGATCTGGCCGGACTTATCTTTACGGACAACCGGTAAGCCTACATAGAGATCCTTAGGAAATATCAAATTTCTATTTTCAAGAAATGCCTTAGTGAAATTCAAGTTACATGGAAGATCTATAAGCATAACATCGCTATCATTATCCTTGAAATGCAAAGCATAAGGATAGTAGGTAGCAATGTCTGGTTCTTTACTTCGTTCCAATTCCAGAATGGTTTTATAGAAGCCTATGATTTTATCCAGCTCAGAAAATTGAGAAACTTTCGTTTTCCTAAGCACACGTTTGAGTAATATATTCTCTGATTGTTTCATAATACCCAGATTACTATAAATTTGACAATTGACATATTATGTTCATCACAATAGTTCGGTAAAAATTGAGGTTGTTCAGAAGCTGCTAAGCCGCTAACTGAGTCAACCGATGATTTATCTTCTG
>JAIDSL010000080.1 GCA_029061255.1 Muribaculaceae bacterium | reverse complement strand
TTTTTATATTGTTGATTACCAATCTAATTGCATAGAGGACGCACGAGCCGTGCGTCCCTACATTAGAATATTGGCCCGTTTTGAAACACCCTCGTCCACGGCAGACAAATATGGAAAGACCTGATATAATGCAAAAAACCCCAGGCTTCCGCCTGAGGTTTTCCACAATTATTTTTTTAGAATCATCAGAATGCTCCGATAGCAAGGTTCGTAAGCCAGATCCAAAGCGGACAGAATCCGATGAAGAGGATCACTGACAATGTCAATGAAGACGTACCGGTTGCGACATAAGTATTATACTCGTCTGCAATAATGATACCTGAGAATGCCGGTGGAAGTGCTGCTGCCACTACAAGCATCTTAAGGTTTAGCGGGTCCATCTTGAATAGGAGACCAAGGATCAATACCACTGCCGGCATCATGATCATCTTCATGATTGAGCCAAGCACTGCCTGCCAGTTGATCTGGATCTTGATGGCAGAAAGGGTGATACCTGCTGAGAACACTGCCATTGAGGCGTTGGCCTTTGCGATAAGGTCGAAGGAAGGACTCAGTTCCTTTGGCCAAGGAATTCCTGCTACTACCCAGATCACTGCCAATATTGGTGCCCACGCTACCGGCTGCTCAAGAGCATGGAGCACCGGTTTCCAAGCGCTTTCCTTTTTGGCTGTTGAGCCGGGGTTCTGCTTCTCAAGAGAGGCGTTCATCAATGAAAGACCTACAGGAATACCGATTGCGTTTACTACGATACCTACTATGGCTACCACAAGTGCCACTGAAGGGGAGGTTCCGAAGATAGGCTCAAGCACTGCAAAACCAAGGAATCCGATTGTCGGAGAACCACTGATCAAAGCCGAAACTGCTGCATCTGCACCTGTGTTCTTCTTAAAACAGTATTTGAATACAAAATATACTATCATGAAACAGGCCATGATGCCTATAGTTGACACGATTGTCAGCTTAATATCCTTCACAAGATCCGCGCGGGATGCTTGTACGATTGATACGAACAGGGCTGCCGGCAATGCGAAGTCGAGCACGACCTTGTTGAATTTCTTGGAGTCTTCTCCTGTGAAAGCCCCCTTCTTACCGGCAATATATCCTGCCAGCATCACCACTATAATTGGCACAATGGCGTATAGAATAACGTGCGATATGTCCATAGTAGAATTAATTTATAAGGTTCATAATTTATTTTTTAATAAAAATCCGGCTGCCTTTCAAGGGTCACCCCGAAAGGTAGCCGGCATCAATCTTTATAATTCTCAATTATTACACCGTGTAGTCAATCAGCGGTGCCGGGTTAAGATATCCGATATGTCCACTCTCCGAGCCGGAGTTGTCAGCAAGCTGTACGTCGATCAAGCAAGGCTTGCCTGATGCGATTGCATCTTCAAGTGCCTTCTTGAGGTCAGCAGGATTATCAACGCGGTAGTTGTTGGCGCCGAATGCCTCACCGATAAGGTTATATTTGGCATTGATGTCAAGGGTTGTAGGAGCCGGAGCATCGCCGCCAGAAGGATTCACACCGATACCGTTGTAGATACCACCATTGTTGAAGATCACTACTGTGACAGGGAGTTTGTAGCGGCAGATGGTTGCGAAGTCCATACCTGAGAATCCAAAGGCAGAGTCACCTTCTACAGCCACGACCTTCTTTCCTGTTGCTACAGCTGCACCGATTGCAGAACCCATACCCATGCCCATGATTGACCATGATGCACAATCTATACGATGACGTGGCAAGAACATGTCAACTGAATCTCGGGTATCGTCAAGAGTATTTGCACCTTCATTGACAAGGATCACATCAGGATTAGATTCCAATACAGGTTTCACTACTGAAAGTGCTGTCCAGTGTGTCATTGGCATCAGGTTTGCTGCGTCTGTAAGACGGGTAGCGAACTTAGCATTCTTCACCTTAGATTCTGCCTGAAGTGATGAGAGCCACTGCGGATCTGCCTGCATTGTCTTTCCCTTCATTGCAGCGAGGATCATATCGAGTGAGAGACCCATATCGCCAACCACAGGAGCTGCGATAGGCACGTTACGGTCTATTTCTTTAGGCTCTACGTCGAGCTGGATGAATTTCATATCCGGATTCCATTTTCCTTTTCCGAAAGAAAGCATCCAGTTGATTCGGGCACCAATCACCATCACTACGTCTGATTTTTCCATGATCGTCGAGCGACAGCTCAATGCGCTGTATTCGCCATTGTCAGGCATAAGTCCCTTTGCCATTGACATTGAGAGGTATGGAATCTTATATGTTTCGATAAGTTCCTTGATCTTGTCGTCCACTTGTGCATAAGCTGCACCCTTGCCAAGAAGGATTGCAGGACGCTTTGCAGATGTAAGGATCTCTACTGCGCGGTCTACTGCGCTCTGTGTCGGAGCTACAGGAGAAGCAATGTCTACAGGTGAATAGAAAAGCTTTTCAGCTTCTGATGCATCCATGATCTCACCAAGTGCGGGGGTTGTCATGTCAATATAGACACCACCGGGACGACCGCTTACGGCTGCGCGGTAAGCACGTGCCACTGCTGCCGGGATATCCTTGGCGTGTGAGCAACGGAATGCTGCCTTTACATATGGGCGGGCTGCATTTAGCTGGTCGAGCTGCTCATATGTGCCCATGTCCATGTCTACCATTGTAGGATCAGATGCACCTGAGATCTGGATCATAGGATAGCAGTTCACTGTTGCATTGGTAGTGGCGGTCAAACCATTGAGGAAACCAAGTGAGGATACTGTCAGAAGCACACCCGGCTGTTTTGTAAGGTAACCATGGGTAGCGGCTGCCATACCGGCTTGCTGCTCAAAACGGAAACCGTAATAGTTGATGCCGATCTTCTGCATTGCGTATGCTGCTTCGGTGACCGGAATGCCGACAAGTCCGTAGACGTCCATCAGTCCAAGACGCTTCAGGCTTTCTGCGAGTATATACATGCCGGTCACCTGCTCAGGAAACTTTGGAGCTGTGGTCTCGGCCGATTTTGTTGCTGTATTTTCCATAATACTTAGATTTTAATTGATTATATAGTGGTTTAGTGATTTTTTTTTAAATTTCAGGTCCTTAAGGACAACCCCTTAAGGACCTGATCGATAAAGTGGTTTTTATTATTTTGCCGGAGCTGCTGCCGGTTTGGGCATCGGAGCGGTTGTTCCGTTTGCCTTCATGGCTGCCTGCTGTTCTGCAGAGTAACCGAGTGAAGAAAGGATCTCTTCAGTGTTTCCACCAAGTTCAGGAGCCGGACCATAGGTAGGCTGATAGTTGCTCATGGTAAACGGACATCCCACTGTCACAAATTCACCGATTTCACCACCCTGGTTGATGCGGACGAGTGTGTTGCCATCATAGAGGCTCTCATCTGTCATGATTTCCTTGGTCGACAATACCGGACCTACAGGAACACCATACTTGGAAAGGATCTCTGTCACCTCATATTTGGTCTTGTCAGCTGTCCATGCACCGATACGTGCGTAGATTTCCTGTTTGTGCTTGTCACGTGCATCAGCAGTGTTGAAGTCAGGGTTGGTCAACCAGTCTTCGAAACCTAAGCCCTTGCATGCAAGCTCAAATTCCTTCTCACCTCTCTGAAGGATGATGTAGACATAGTTGTTTGCATCCACCTCGGAGTCATAGCCACCTGCCGGTTTACATTTGTATGTCCAACCAAGTACACCACCACCTTCGATGTTTCCTGAACGAGGAACACAATCACCGAATTTGCCGTTAGGATACTGCGGGAACTGGGTAAGGTAACCGATCTTGTCAAGAGTAAGCTGGTCACGAGTCTTGATACGGCAGAGGTTAAGACATGCATTGTGCATTGACTGGTAAACGTAGCATCCTTCGCCTGTCTTGTTACGCTGCTGAAGAGCTGCGAGAAGACCGATAAGGAGGTGCATACCTGTATTTGAGTCGCCAAGAGCAGCACCACTCTGAGTAGGAATGTTATATTCACCTTCATACCAACCGGTGGTAGTAGCAGCTGCTGCAGTTACCTGTGCGATAGGCTCATATGCCTTGAGGTCTTTATACTTGGATGAAAGAGGGAAACCCTTGATCGTACCGTAGATACACTTAGGATTAAGTTCGTGAACAACCTCCCAGCTGAAGCCGAGCTTATCCATTGCACCCGGGTGAAGGTTTTCTACGAAGATATCGCACTCCTTGATCAGCTTAGTAAGGATCTCCTTTCCGTCAGGAGTCTTAGCGTCAAGAGCAAGAGATTTCTTATCACTGTTCAGCTGAAGGAAGTAGTAGCTGGGGAGATCAGGGTTGAACTGAAGTTCTTTACGAGTTGCGTCGCCCACACCGGGACGTTCGATCTTTATTACGTCTGCGCCAAGCCAGGCAAGCATTTGAGTACATGATGGGCCCGATTGTACTTCGGTAAAGTCTACGACCTTGATGCCCTGGAGGGGCGCTGTGTTCTGTTCCATAGTTTTTTATAAGATTTAAATGTTTATAGGTTTACGTTATTTCTATAAAGCCTTCTTCTAAGAGGTCCTTATCAT
>JAIDSL010000008.1 GCA_029061255.1 Muribaculaceae bacterium | reverse complement strand
CCCCAAATATATTCCAATATTTTTTCACTCCCCACCCACATTTTTAACATCTCTTATCTCTTTTTGTATCCGATATCCGATGACTTGAGGATGTCAGGAGATTTTTTGCACATAACTCCTCCCCTTTCTTCCTCATTCCGGTTGTCAACATTATCATGCTTGACATGTGAACTATCGTTGACTCGGTCAAAGATGAACTGAAGAATATCGCTCAGATTGAACACTCAAGACATTGGTCTTTTACCAATGCCTTGAGTGCCGGTGCTGCTCAACCTTAATCGTGCGGTTTAAATCCAATCCCTCCAGTTGTCGCAGGAGTGCATGATGTGCTGTCCCGTTGCAGTATTAGGATATTTACGAACCACCGTTACGAGATTATTGAAGAGATATTCTGCTTTAGCTCGCATTTCATCTGTCTCAAATGATGCTAATGATTTTTGTACTTTTAGCTGATACTCTTGCTCGGTGCGTTTATGCCCTATACTTTTCTCGTAATCAAAAAGAAAATTATAATAATTATCAGCAAAGGTATCTTCCCAATAGTCTAAATCAGGACTAAATCTACCTGTGCAGCCTCCTCTCCAATATTGAGTTAAAGCCCAACATTCTTCGAAAGAATTACGTCGTCCAATTGCATACATCATCTGCGCCCATGTTCGTTCATCTGCCGTCTTGCCGGTCTTTGCCCTCTTTTGATAGTCAAGCATCTTTTTTGCAAAATTAAGTTTTGCGTTATACTTTGACTCATGAGTTTTTTGGGAGACTCGTCTTTCATATTCCCAATTATCATAGTAGCCGGTCTCTTGCCATCGTGTTGGATAAGGGTTAAATGGATCTCTTCTAAGATAGTCACCATCTTTATATATGTTCATTGTCTTTTGATATTCAAGACTAACTTTTGAAAAAAAGTTTATTGCTTTTGCGTAGTTCTCTTCCCGCAAAGCCAATGTGCCGATTAACTCATAATAATAGTCTTTATCGTTCCTGATATCCTTTCTTAGAAACTTATTCAGACTGTTATCCTCAAACATTTGCTTGTGGACTTTTATGAGTTCTGATGATGACAAACTACCCATCATCTGGAACGATAGACAAGCATAATCATAATGATTAGCATATCTCTGACTTTCCCTTATACTTTGAACCGGATAAACCAAAGTAGGTTTATAGCAAACATGCCAACCCACATTTTCCCACGCTTCCTGCCATTCTTTAGACCGATTAAGATTATCAGCATAAGTTGCCAACAGAATTGCTGTAGTGTAATCCTTACGTTTCCATAATTGTGGAATCCAGTCAACATAGATCATATTGCGAGTTCGTCTGACCCACTCATTCATATCACCGCAAAATATGTCATGCTTCTTATCAAGCCACTTCAGATCATTTAAAAACGTAGAGCGATTATCGATGTAAGCATCAATCTTCATCTTATAGACATGAGCCAGGTCCTTAAGTTCTTGCGTGGAAAATTTCTGCTTCAGACTTTTCCTTATATACTCATCCGCGCGTTGATAGTCATTGGCATATTCTTTATAGTAGTATGCCAATAGGAATGCCCAGTCGCCCTTGTTTGTCACACCCTTGGCACCTAACATTCGGCGAGCCAAAGGCACACGCTTGGTCAGAAGTGCAGTGTCAGTTTCGCAAACACGGATGTATTCGATAATTTGAGGTGCATTGGGATTATGTTCAACCATATATTCAACAGGATCATAAACGTCAAGCGACCATATATCTCCCCCCTCAGCAAACATTTTATTTGCTCTTTCAACTTCATCTAATCTGCTCCAGCACCCTCCGACATATCTTTTTGCCATTCGTTTCATTAGATTTGAGTCAGGAAATGATGGGAAGACAGAATCATAGTATTCGATACAATCTTCAAATCGATGAGAAGCAAAAAGTGCTCTCACAACTTGTAAGGCATATCGGTCTTTCAGACGATTTCCTTCATAGTTTTTGCAACGCTCTATTTCATAGTCAAAAATGTCAGTCTCATCACGCTCACCTTTCTTTTGGGGATAATACCACGGTGATTTCATTTCATGCCACTGCTTCTCGATTGCTTTGGCAGTATTCAGAAAATCATAAACCTCAGTATCACCCGAATTATTCAGATAACGGTAAAATAGATTGTCTTTCTTATGCGCTGCATATCCGGTAAATTCCATATAGGAGGTATATGAATCCTTATATACTGCCTCTTCTATATCTTTTAAGGGAATCCTTTCAGAAGTGATACTCTGCCAGAGTGCAATGTTTTCCTCTTTATCATAATCACTCATTTTCTTCGGTTCCACAATCCTTAGAAATTCAGGCGTGGGTATAATAGGATTGAAAGGACCACATGCAGACACTCGTGAAGATCCAAGCACTAGGCACATGCTAATCAGCAATAGAGAGAATATTTTGAATTTCATTTGAATTATATTTAGAAAGATTTGCAGAGTCGAGATGATAGATAATATTCGAGTGCTTTTTGCTGGAGAGTCGGCTGTCTATCTGGCCCTTTACCTTTATGATGTCTTGATATTGAGATGATTCATTTCTTATTATGTCACCTTCTCTAATGATTATTTTATTATGTGGTATATCACGTTTTGCGATATACTGTGTTTTCTCTTTTCTCAGGAACTTAGTAGTATCATTGACATCAACGTTACTTAACATACCTTTGAAGCCTCTTTTATGGAAAAGTAACTGCCAGGAATATGTCGGATAGGCCACATCGAGATGTAGCGGATAATTCCCCAGATGTTTCAGATATGGCTCCACATCAGCAGGGTCAATAATGGAATTTTTAGTGTCTGGATTATTAAAAGATCCGGTATTGTATACCATAAGCACACCCCTGTCAACAGGAGGAACCTTCTTTGATAACTGGTGTAATCTTATTGTAGAACTCAGATCCCATTGCAAGTCTAATTTACCAAGATAGCCTTTAACTGAATCGCATAGGCGGAAATACGACTCTTCTGTAGACTGTGTCCAGTCACAATCCAATTGTATTTCAGACACATTAGGCAGTTCATTATATTGCACCATATTTCTGACACGAGTCGCAATATTGTTAGCCAACACTCCTTCGTTTCCCTTCATTCGTCGGAGTGCTTCTAATGTTATGTAAACTACCGGTACAACCTCTATGTCTGCGAGATTATCTCTCAGCATTATTAGGTTATCAGCGTTAATACGTATGGTGGCATTGGGGATAGTCGCGACTTTAGGTAGAATTGCATACTTATCCTCCACAACATCGAACATCCGCATGTAGATTCTGCCGATATTATTGTCACGCAAAAAATTGACGTTAGTGCTGTCAAGATTAAGAACTGTTTTCCAGTAATAGACTGAATTGGTCTCCGTGTGAGATGGTTCCGACGGAGGCTGCGAGGACTGTTGCTTACAACCGATCGTAAACAATAGCGATAAGATGAATGGAAAAACTCGTAGCATAAATGTTTTTTGTTATGCTGCAAATTTCGGTCAAAACAATCGTCCGGCAAAGAGATTTGCCGGACGTTGTACAAAATGATTTATCTGTTGTATGAAACGGCCTTTACTCTGGTTCCCAAATAATATAATTGATATATTCCGCGTCCGACGGATGGGCACTGCCCGTTTCAACCCTCCTTCCCCTGTCATTGACATAAAACCCGTAAGTTGATGATCCCACGAGATAAATGGCATTCTTGGCGCCCGCATCTATTAGCAGTTGAGAAAAATCATAAAAGGTCAGTCTCTCCTTACTGATCACGACACACTCACTTCCTCCTATTTCAGCTAATGCCTTTCTGATCGCTTTACCCTTCGGTTTATTTACGACCGCCTGTCCTCCCACCACCAAAGGATACTGTCTGAAAAAGTAGCCTTCATCTGTCAGGGCCAGTTCGAGCATCGGCGTCGCGTCTGCCACACCTATTGTCACCTCCCCGTTAATAATGGAACAGTATCCTTCCTTGGCCTCACCCTTGCTGATCAGTTCGCCGTTCAGCACAAATGTACCCGCAATCCGTCCGTTATCGCCTCTCACATCTGCCGCTTGCGCAGCCAATATGATATTGGAGTCATTTAGCGATTCCGCTCCGATTGACAATCGGGGCCGGGCGTTTTCGGGAGTAAGGATCAACAAGCCTTTCCCATTGATTGTCGAGTCAAGAGCGATAGTA
>JAIDSL010000079.1 GCA_029061255.1 Muribaculaceae bacterium | reverse complement strand
CAATCTAATTGCATAGAGGACGCACGAGCCGTGCGTCCCTACATCAGAATATTGGCCCATTTTGCAACACCCTCTTGTTCTCTGCGAGCTCCGGGCGATGCGAAGCAGACCGTAATCTTAGCGAGCTCGCCACAACCGTGACGCGAAGCTCCTCAAATCATTGAGACTCTGCTCCTCTGCGCCCTTTGCGTGAGAATCTTAGAGCCTGCGAAAGTTGAGTTAAATACAAAAAATATTGCTATAGAGGTGCAGTTTCAACATACTTGGTTGTCTTTATTATGTATGGTGACATTAGATGACATAGAAACACTATTCAAGGATAATTACAGCCGGATGCATTCCCTTGCATCTGCTATCCTCCACGACAAGGAAGGCGCATACGATATTGTGCACGACGTATTCGCCTCCATTCTCGATGGAGGTGCTGACAGAGAGCCTGACCCCGCATATCTTATGAGAAGCGTCAGGAACCGTTGCCTCAACCGGTTGAAGGCAATCGACATCAGAGAGCGATTCTGGCAATTATACCTGATTGAAAACGACGAATCAGACGATTTCGAGGATTGGCCCGATGAAGACACTATAGCCCTCATTGAGCAATCCAAGAATGAAATGCCTCCGAAATGCCTTGAAGTATTCTCCATGAGATTTTACGATGGCCTGTCAGCCTCTGAGATCTCACGAATCCTTGGCACCGGGGAAAGAGTGGTCTACAAACATCTAAGTCACGCCATGAACATCTTAAAACGCAAATTGAATGGATAATCTTGACAAACTCCTTGAAGCCATAGAGCATCCTGAAAGATATTCGGAATCCGAACTTCGGGAACTCCTTTCCGATCCTGAGACAAATCAGCTTTATATGCTGATGTGTGCGTCGCGAGCTGAGGAATTCCGCCATGATTCCCCTGATGCCTCCGAAGTAGACCGACAGTGGGATCGCTTTAAGGCGAAACGGCGTAGAAAATCATTCTTCTCTTGGATCTACAACAGGAAGGTGGCAGCTGTAGCAGCGTTGCTGATAGCATCGTGCTCAATCATTATGGTCGGTGTCTCGTTGAGCAACAAATTCTTAGTGAAATTTGGCGGACAGGAAATCAATCAGACTGCAATTGAAACAACTCTTCCTTCAGAAACCGCCCAACTGGCTAATCAGCAAGCCACTGATACTGTCATTGTGTTCGAAGACGAGAAACTCGACAAAATACTTGCAGACGTCGCTCCCTACTACAACGTAAAAGTTGATCTCAAATATCCTTCATCAAAGGGTGTCAGGCTCTTCCTCAAATGGGAATCAACCACAAGCCTGCCGGATCTCATCGAACATTTGAATTCTTTCGACCGCATCAATCTATTTCTTAAAGATGACGTAATAACCGATTATTGAAATGAAACGTATCTACATATTGCTTTCAATGGCAATCGTATGCATCGCTGCCATTGCAGCCCGCTACAACTACACTTTCAAAGACACTCCCGTTGCCCAGGCCTTGGCCACCCTTGTAAAGGACAATCCTGATGTAAAGCTGACCTTCATCTACAACGAGATGGACGACTACAAGACATCTGCAACAGTATCCACAGACAATCTGAAGGATGCCGTCAAAGCTATCGTTGCCCGCAATCCGATCTCCGTTAGCGAGAAAAATGGCAGGATTCTTGTGGAGGCACTGCAGAAAGGGAAATTCCGCTATGCCGGGACGCTTGTAAATGAATATCAGGAGCCGGTGGCCCATGCCACGGTATTGCTGCTCAATCCGAAGGATTCCGTGGTATTGACCTACGGATTTACTTCGAAAGACGGAAGCTTCCTTATTCCGTGCGACCGCAATCCAGTGTTGGCTAAAATCAGCAGTACGGGGTATCAGACAAAGATAATACACCTTTCAAGCACAACGATGGGGACGATTAGATTCAATACGAAATCAATTGAGCTTGAGAATGTGAATGTAGTGTCAGATATGATGCGTATGGAGCCGGATCGTACAGTCTTCATGCCGCTCCAGCGCCAGAAGAATACTGCTATGAGCGGCATTGAACTGATCGAACAGATGGGTATCCCTCAGTTGATAGTCAACAATGGCAGGGTCGAGACCTTGACAGGAAAGTCGGTGTCTTTTTTTATCGATTATCTGCCGGCCGACAAGGATCAGCTCTCCGGAATGAATATTCAGGATGTAAAGCGGGTGGAATATCTTGAGTCGCCATCTGACCCACGGTTTATGGGTGAGAAATTCGTGGTCAACTTCATAATGGAGAAGTATATCTACGGTGGCTATGTGAAACTAAGTGGATATGAATGCCTGAATATGAATGATCAGGAAGTTTCAGCTAATGTCAGGTATCAATACAAAAGCATGACCTACGACCTTGCAGCTTTCGGACAATATGATGACATTTATCATAATGGTCAAGAAACAACGGAAGTTTTCAAATTCCCGCAGGCAGATGGATCCATGAAGACCATTGAGCGCCTCTCGGATATTTCAAGTTCAAGAGAAAGCCATGCCATAGGAAGATTGAGCTTCAAGGCCACTTACAGCTCGACCGACATCACAGCCAGATCCATCCTTTCTGCCGGTCTGACTGACCGCCCCACGTTAGATCGCAGCGGTGAAGTGACATATACTCCCGAAGAATATCCTAATTCGTCATATTCTTCTAAATCATCGAAGAAAGATAAATTTATCAGGTTCAACGGATCCTATGTGTTCAAGCTTCCCAAGGAATTTGGTCTCACATTCACACCGAGCTATACTTTCTCCCGGACTGACCAGAACTCATCATATTTTCAGGATACTTTTGATCCGATCCTAAACAGTGCAGATGACCATACAAACAAGTTGTCAGGATATCTCAACCTGAACAGGAATTTCGGAAAGATAGGGAGTTTTACGGCTTATATGTCAGGTGCGTATGATTATTATCGCACCCGCTACTATGGTTCAGCTGAGAATTATGACAAGAGCAAGGACCAGCGATATAAAGCCGGAATCTCTTATTCAGTGACTGCTGGAAATTTCTACGGTGAGGCAGATTTCGGTTGGGTTTGGGATAATAACCGTTTCAACGACTTCAAGTCGCACTCATCGCTTCCGGCAGCTGAGCTCTCGCTGTCCTACTTGCTCAGGAAGGTCCATAGGTTTAATGCAGGACTTTCTTATTCATCGTGGGCTCCTGACGTATCCTTTAAAAGTCAATCTGTGATTGAGGAAAACCATATACTTAGCTATACTGGAAATTCCAATCTTACTCCCAGTCCGCATTTGTCGTTGGATATGTCTTACAGTTGGATGCCGTCAAAAAATGGTTATATTCAAGCATTCGGCTATTTATGGAAAGTCTTCGACCGTTACGTCTATGAATATCAGCCTTCCGGCGACAAGATGATAAGGTATATCCGTCAGCCGATGGGAGACTATCATCTTATTGATTTCGGAGTTTCGGGTACACTGTATCTGTTCAACCGTAGCCTTATGCTCAATGGTACATTGAGGGAATATATAGCGAGGAACGGGGATCCTTACGACTTTACTCTTTCAAGTCTGAGGCTTAACCTGCGTGCTACCTATTGGCTAAAGGATTTCTACTTATCCGGTTATTACGGGAGCCCTTCCAACTACAGCGACGGATTTATGGTGGGAGATATTTACGAGGATAAGTCCGGTTACTCCCTGTCGGCAGGCTGGGCCAATAAAAACTGGAATGTCAGATTACTGGCCATGAACTTCGCAAGATGGAACTGGGCAAGCCATAAGCAGTGGTTTACCTCGGAATACTACGATCGGTCGTTCATATCATATGACAAAAATCGTCATGCGGATTTTAGCATCACAGTAACGTATACGTTCAATTATGGTAAAAAACTCCGTGAGATCGAAAACCTCAGTACACGCGATTCTTCTTCTTCAGGCATACTTCGCAACTAAATGAAGCCGATTGAAAGGCATTGGTGGAAAATAATTGCAAAAACCACAGTTTTTCTCACTTTTATTTGGTGGATATAAAAATAGTTTGTAACTTTGCAGGCGTCGAACCGATTTCGACGCCTTTTTTATATGATTTGCATCAGCAGCCACATCCATCATCACCATCACCACCAGTCACGACCGGCGGCGAGGTTGCTATGCATTTGATAGAATAAGTATAATTTATAAATCAACATACAAAGCCTCAGAGCCATGGGATTTTCCCTACTCTGAGGCTTTTTATTAATGTTCGCAAAACGCAAAACGCACTACGCAAAACGCAAAACTCATATGCTAAGAATTGCTATTCAAAACAAAGGAAGGCTGGGGGAGGAGTCAGTGGGACTTCTCAGCCGGGTTGGTATTGAAATTGATACCGCCAAACGTAAGTATTTGTCAAAGGCCATCAATTTTCCAATCGAGATCCTTAATGTCCGCGATGACGACATTCCGGGACTCGTGGCTGAAAACTCAGCTCAGCTTGGCATTGTGGGCCTGAATGAAGTGGAGGAAAAGGGAGCTAAAGTCAATATCGTCCGCAACCTTGGTTTTGGGGCATGCCGCCTGTCGCTTGCCATACCTAAGCGTGAAGAATATACAGGGCCTGAATATTTCCGAGGTAAGCGCATAGCGACCTCTTATCCCCGCATCCTGCGCCGCTATTTTGAGGGTCTTGGCATCGATATAATCCCGGTGGTGATATCCGGCTCTGTTGAGATCACTCCATCTGCCGGTATGGCGGATGCAATTTTTGATATCGTTTCCTCCGGCGGCACACTTATCTCCAATGGGCTTAAGGAAGTAGAGACCGTAATGGAATCGCAAGCCGTTCTCGTGGCAAATCCATCCCTCTCGGAATCTGACCGCGAATTGCTCGACGAAATCGAATTCCGTATAGAGAGCGACAGGATTAGCCGAGGCATGAAATATCTGTTGATGAATATCCCTACCGAAAGTCTTGAAAAAGCCATTGAGATTCTTCCTGCAATGCGCTCCCCGACAGTGTTGCCGCTTGCCACTCCAGGTTGGCACTCGCTGCATTCAGTGGTTGAGTCTTCCCAACTATGGGAAAAGGTGCGCCAGTTGAAAGCAATTGGGGCAGAAGGTATCCTTGTTTTATCAGTCGACAAAATCATCCTATGAAAATATATAATAATCCCGCACCGGAGCAATGGACCGATCTTTGCCTTAGGGCAAAAGCCGGGGAAAATGCAGAGGTCGATAAGATAGTAAGCAATATTCTACAGCGTGTTCGCATCGGAGGCGACGAAGCGCTTATGCAGCTTGCCTCTGAAATCGACGGGCTTGCCATCCCTTATGATTTAGTGGTATCCGATGCTGAGTTTGCTAAGGCTGAGGCAGAGGTTTCCGACTCACTGAAAGCTGCCATACAGACTGCCGCTGAAAATATATCAGCCTTTCATCGCGCCCAGCTCCCCTCGGAGGTGCGTATAGAGACTATGCCTGGGGTCGTCTGCATGCAACGACCTGTAGCCATACACAACGTTGGAATATATATACCCGGAGGCACCGCTCCGCTCTTCTCCACAGTTTTGATGCTCGCTATTCCTGCACGCATAGCAGGCTGTCGGCGCGTGGTGATGGCTACTCCTTGCGACCGCCAAGGGCGTGTAGCCCCGGCTGTGCTATATGCCGCACGTATATGCGGGATAGATACTGTATATAAAATTGGAGGAGCCCAGGCAATAGCCGCATTGGCATACGGCACTGAAAGCGTCACTCCGGTCGACAAGATATTCGGGCCCGGCAATAGGTTTGTCACCGCAGCCAAGCAACAGGTCGGGGGAAGAGTCGTCTCAATTGATATGCCGGCAGGTCCATCTGAGGTGATGATTCTTGCCGATGATACTTCAGTGCCTGAATTCGTAGCTGCCGATATCCTTTCACAATGCGAGCACGGTGCAGACTCACAAGGAATAGTGGTGTGCGATTCCATGCAGCTTGCCGAAAAAATCAAGGAGGCTATCGAGCTTCAGGCCTCCACATTGGATAGGGCAGAATTTGTGGGGCGCTCGCTTGAAAATTCACGTATTATAGTTCTTCCCGACCGGAAGGATATGATTGCCTTTGCCAATCTTTATGGTGCAGAGCATTTGATAATTTCACTTCGCGATCCGATGCTGGCAGCAGATGGCATCACAGCCGCCGGAAGTATCTTCATAGGCAACTATTCCCCGGAAAGCGCCGGCGACTACGCTTCCGGCACAAACCATACTCTTCCCACATCTGGATGGGCTCACAGTTGCAGTGGAGTAAATATAGACAGCTATATGCGGAAGACGACTATCCAGCACCTTACTCAAGAGGGCCTTGCTCGTCTTGCCGACACTATAACCACAATGGCTGATGCCGAGGGGCTCGAGGCCCATGCTCAAGCCGTAAAAATCAGAATGCAATGCAAATAACCGATCTAATACGACCAAACATTCGTTCCCTGCAGCCATATTCCACTGCCAGGGATGAATATGAAGGAGAACTCGGGACATTTCTGGATGCCAACGAATCACCCTTCGACAACGGCTATAACCGATATCCTGACCCTCATCAGAAGCGCCTGAAAAGTCTTCTTGCCCCCTTAAAAGGAGTGGCTATGGAGAATATATTCATAGGCAATGGCAGTGATGAGGCAATCGACCTTCTTTTCCGCATATTCTGTGAGCCCGGTAGAAGCAATGCCATTTCTATAGCTCCGAGTTATGGCATGTATGAAGTGGCAGCTGATACCAATGATGTCAAGATGCGCAAGATGCTTCTCAACGATGATTTCTCACTCCCTGTCGGCAGGCTTCTCGAAGCTGCCGATTCCGACTCTCGTCTTCTCTTCATATGCTCGCCAAACAACCCTACAGGCAATGCATTCCCTCGCAAGGAGATAGAGCGGGTGGTGCGGGAATTCCCCGGTATTGTGGTGGTGGATGAGGCATATATCGATTTCTCCGATGAGCCGGGAATGTTGCCCATTCTTTCAGGTTTTCCCAATCTGGTGGTGCTTCAGACTCTCTCCAAGGCATGGGGAATGGCGGGACTCCGATGCGGTCTTGCTTTCGCCTCCTCTGAGATTATCGGCTATATGAACCGTGTGAAATATCCCTACAATATCAATGTCGCCACGTCTGCAATAGCGGAGCGATTGCTCTCCGAACCGGTCCCATCCCATATTAAGGTGATCAAAGAGGAGCGGGAGAAACTTGCTGAAATTCTTGCCACACTCCCTTTCGTGAGGAAAGTCTATCCATCTGACGCCAACTTCCTGCTTGTAAAGGTAGACGATGCCAACGCCTTATACGACTATCTGATCGCCAACAAGATCATCGTACGCAACCGTGACAAGGTGGCATTATGCAAAGGGTGTCTTCGCATGACTGTAGGTACGCCTGAAGAGAATCTCCGTCTAATACAAATCCTTATGAATTATGCATTATGAAGAAAAAACTTCTGATTGTTGACCGTGACGGCACTATTCTTGTGGAGCCTCCTGTAGACTACCAGATTGATTCGCTCGATAAGTTTGAGTTTGTCCCGGGTGTCATCACGGCACTCGCCAATATAGCCCGACTTGGGGAGTATGAACTGATAATGGCTTCTAATCAGGATGGACTCGGCACGGATTCTTTCCCGGAGCATGCATTCTGGCCCCCACAGAATCTTATGCTGCAGACTTTGCGGGGCGAGGGGGTGGAGTTTGCAGATATCCTTATCGACCCATCTCTGCCGGAAGAGAAATCCCCCAACCGCAAACCCGGTATAGGAATGTTTGGCAAGTATATTGATAATGACGAGTATGATTTGGGCGAAAGCATAGTAATCGGCGACCGCCTCACCGATGTGCAGCTCGCTAAGAACCTTGGAGCCAAGGCAATCCTTCTTCAGCCTAAGGGTACTGAAGCGGAAGGGTGTGCGCTGATTACTGATTCTTGGGCTGAAATAAATGAGTGGCTTCGTGCATCATCAAGGAGTGCAAGCATAGAGCGAATCACACGTGAGACATCAATTCG
Source organism: Muribaculaceae bacterium (assembly GCA_029061255.1). GTDB lineage: Bacteria > Bacteroidota > Bacteroidia > Bacteroidales > Muribaculaceae > Lepagella. The sequence goes on along the minus strand of JAIDSL010000079.1, from coordinate 16,890 downwards.
TGGAGAGATTGATTTGGACGGCAGAGGCCCTACTGCAATCTCTACAGGGTTGAAATTTTTCGACCATATGCTTGAGCAGATTCCTCACCACAGCGGATGCTCTCTGTTCATAGAAGCCAATGGAGATCTTCAGGTTGATGAACATCACACTATGGAGGATGTGGCTATTGTGCTTGGTCAATTGATTTTGAGGGCATTGGGCAATAAAGTGGGCATTGGCCGCTATGGATTCTCGCTGCCTATGGATGAGTGCTCTGCTACAGTGCTTCTTGATTTCGGTGGGCGAGCAGAGTTCGTCTGGGATGTGCCGTTCACACGTGAATATGTAGGCGATACGCCGACCGAAATGTATAAGCATTTTTTCAAGACTCTTTCCAGTGAGATGCGCTGCAACCTCCATATCACTGCCCGGGGTGAAAACAATCATCACCTCATTGAGGGTGTCTTCAAGGCCTTTGCCCGTGCTCTTAAGATGGCGATCCGCAGGGATGTATTCTCAAGTCAGTTACCCTCAAGCAAAGGAATCTTATGATAGCAATCATTGATTATAAGACGGGCAATCTCCGGTCTGTGAAGAATGCCCTGGCGCGTCTCGGTGCGGAATTTCGTCTCACTGCAGATCCAGCTGAAATACAGGCTGCCTCCCATGTCATCCTCCCCGGGGTAGGCAACGCGGCGGAAGCCATGTCTAATCTTAGGGATAGCGGACTTGTCCCGACAATCCTTCGTCTTCGCAGACCGGTTCTTGGCATATGTGTAGGGATGCAGATAATGTGCCGCCATTCCGAAGAAGGGGATGTGGAGTGTCTGGGTGTATTCGATGCCTTTGTGAAGAAATTTATTCCTGCCCCTGATCTTAAAGTCCCTCATACGGGCTGGAACAATCTCTCCAATCTTGAGAGCAAACTATTCAAGGGAATAGAATCCGGGGCTTTTGTCTACTTCGTGCATTCCTATTATGCAGGCCTTTGTCCCGATACTATTGCCACTGCACGGCAAGGCGATATGTTCAGCGCAGCTCTGAAGTATGAAAACTTCTATGGCGTGCAGTTCCATCCGGAGAAGAGTGGCGAAGTAGGGGAGCGCATCATTAAAAATTTCATAGAGTTATGAGTAAGATAGAGATAATCCCTGCCATAGATATCATAGATGGCAAATGCGTCCGCCTTTCGCAGGGTGATTATAATCGGCAGACAATCTATGATGCATCTCCGCTTGATATGGCGCGTCGGTATGCCGATATAGGGGTACGACGCCTGCACGTGGTTGACCTTGATGGAGCCAAGGCATCAAGTCCTGTCAATCTTCCGGTTCTCGAGAAATTGGCTGGAGTCGACGGGCTCGAAATAGAGTGGGGAGGAGGCATAAAATCCGACCGTGCATTGGCTGATATTTTCTCTGCCGGGGCAAGATATGCTGTCGTAGGGAGTGTGGCAGCGCGTCAGCCTGAGCTTTTTGCGGGATGGCTTGATGAGTTCGGCCCTGACAGGATGGTGCTCGGTGCTGATATCTCTAATGGCAAGATCGCCACGCATGGATGGCTTGAAACTGACGAGAAAAGTGTCGAGGATATTGTCGACTTATTTCTTCTCAATGGCCTTTCCCAAGCTATAGTGACGGAAATTTCTCGGGATGGGATGCTCTCGGGTCCTGCTACATCCCTTTATGTCAGTCTTCAAGATAAATATCCTGATGTGATTTTTACAGTCTCAGGCGGTATTGGCAGTGAGCAGGATGTTATAGATCTTGACAGAGCGGGGTTGCGCCGTGTCATAATAGGAAAAGCAATATATGAAAATAAGATTCCACTGAAATTTATTCAAGAATGGTTGCAAAACGCATAATCCCCTGTCTCGACGTAAAGGATGGGCGAACAGTGAAAGGTATAAATTTTGAGCAGCTTCGCGATGTGGGTTCTCCGGTAGAGCTTGGTAAGTTCTACGCTCGCGAGGGAGCTGATGAACTGGTATATCTTGATATCAGTGCTTCTGCTGAAGGGAGGCAGACATTTACTTCGTTGGTGGAGCAGATATCCCGTGAAATCAACATTCCATTCACTGTCGGCGGAGGTATTTCATCTCTAAATGATGCATCGCGTCTGCTGAATGCCGGAGCAGATAAAATCACACTCAATACGGCGGCTGTGGCAGATCCGACACTTATCGACCGTATAGCCGCCCGTTATGGGCGTCAGTTTGTCGTGATTGCAATAGATGCCCGTCTTGAAGAAGACGGCATATGGCATGTCACCACTCATGGCGGACGTCGATCCACTGACCTTGAGCTATTTTCATGGGCACGGGAAGCTGAAAACCGTGGCGCGGGGGAAATCTTGTTTACTTCAATGAATCATGATGGAACTCGGCAAGGATATCCTTGTGATGTATTCGCACGCCTAAGTGAAGAGGTGAGAGTCCCCATTATTGCCTCAGGAGGCGCCGGAAGTGTGGAGGATATTGCCAAGGTCCTTACTGCAGGGCATGCTGACGCTGCCCTTGCGGCCTCCATATTTCATTATGGTGAAATATCAATACGCGATCTGAAACGCCAACTCTCCAATCAAAACATCAAAGTAGCTCTCTAATATGAATTTTGACGATTTTAACTTTTCAAAACTTGCAGATTCTCTCCTTCCCGTCATAGTTCAGGATGCTGTGACGTTGAAGGTGCTGATGCTTGGATATATGAACCGTGAGGCGTTTGACCGCACTATTGCGACCGGACATGTCACTTTCTGGTCGCGTACGCGCCGTCAGTTATGGACAAAGGGTGAGACTTCCGGACATTTCCTTGAGTTGGTGGAAATGTATCCCGATTGCGATTCTGACGCACTTCTTGTGAAGGCTAATCCCATAGGCCCCACCTGCCATCGCGGCACAACATCTTGCTTCGATACCCCTGATTCAGAAGGCTTCATCCGCCGTCTCGAGCAGATTGTGGCACAGCGAAAGCAGGACATGCCGGAGAATTCCTACACTACCAAACTTTTCATAAAGGGAGTTAAGGCTATCTCAAAAAAGGTTGGGGAAGAAGCGTCTGAGGCCATCATAGAAGCTGTGGATGGCAACCGCTCACGCTTCATCTACGAAGCCGGCGACCTTATATTCCATCTGCTTGTGCTGTGCCGCCAGATGGGCGTCTCCCTCTCCGATCTCGAGTCTGAGCTCTCCTTCCGCCACTGATTTCCCGACGCTGTCCAATTATAGAGGGGAAGACCGAGCCCGGCCTTCCCCTTTGATATTATCAATTGTTTTTGAGTATCTTTTTGCCGTTTTTGATGAAGAGGCCTTTGGATGGCTCTTTGAGCAGACGATGACCATTGAGGTCATAGATTATGTTATGGGACGGAACTGATGAAATTGTCTCTACTGCATTCCATGAGTTCATGTCTTCAAGTGTTATGATGCGGTCGTCGTTCATGCACTTGCGCCATTGCTCGGGGCTTGTCTGGTCTACGAATTTGCCATCCCAGGTCTGATACCATGGCATCCACCAAGACCACATTGCCTCTTCTTCGGCTTGCTTTTCAATGTCAGGAACAGGGCCATTCTCAGACAATGCTATGATCTTTTTACCCTGAGTTAGAGCCTTGAGCTTGTCAAACGTTGAGCCATTGCTCGAATAGTCGAATGCCGGGTTATAGATGTCTGCAGAGACAAAATCGTAGTATTCAGCGCCCGGATTCCAGTCTGTGTCATCAGCACCGGCATTCCAGACCCACAATACATTGTGGACTCCTTTCACCTGTGTCATCTCATCGAATACCAATTGGAAGAGCTTTACGAAATCAGTCGCATTCTTGTTTCTGCCCCACCAAAACCAGCCGCCGCTTGCTTCATGAAGCGGACGGAAGATGCAAGCTACCCCGGCTTCCTGCAATTCAAGGAAATAATCTGCAATTAGGTCGATATCGTGAATGATATACTCATAAAGTTCTGAAGAGGTGTTCCATGATCCATCGCTGTTGAGGGCTTGCGATATGCTGACACTCGATTTGTCAGAATAAAAATCATCGGTCTTGCGGCTCGGGTCGTGCCAATGCCATGTGAATGCGGGGAATCCGCCACGGCTATATAAGTCTTTTGCCAATTCAATTGTTTTGTGGGTGTAATCCTTGCACCACCCTTCATTTTCTGTGCGCCCTGTGGCAAAGAGGAAGTCGAAGCCCACAAGAGCCGGGTGTTTCCTCGACACCTCATAGACTGCCTTCACATCGTCGTGTCCGGTCACATCTCCATTTGCAGAGCTCATGTCTCCTGTCATTATTCCGGAAATGGTCTTCTTCCCGAAATTATCTAAAAGGAAGGAATACATATTCTTGGCTGCATCGGTCGCATTTTCATCGACAGGAACTGCTGCGATGTCGAATGTATACTCATCCTGTGGAGAGGCTATGCGGATATAGTCAATGTCAAACCATGTCCAGTTTGGCGTTATCTCTATCTTGTTCTTTCCTTCCGACAAAAAGAATGTGCCCATTTCCACTTCCGCGTAGGTGTCAAGACTGAATTGCCCTGTGCTTCCGTTTACGGAGCAGTTTACAATCTTGCTTCCTCCGATGCCATCCCCGGCTGCGAAAAGCGAGTATTTCCCTTTTTTGTCAATGGTGACATCAAAGGTGATTTTGGCGGTGGTTTCAGTCAGTTTAAGGGCCTCTCCACCTGAATATTTATTGTCTGAGACAACAGTGCAATCACTATAATCGGCATTTTCTGCCTCCAGCTTGGTGTCGGCCCAAGCATTCAAGCTTGTCATCGCCCCGAGGGTAAGAGTCAAATAAAATAGTTTCTTTTGCATAGGTTTAGTTTGTTTGATAAAGTTAAGTAATGATTTTTTAAATCAAGTTTTGTATGTTCTATTTCATTGTATATCAGTGTACAAATATTTTTAATCGCGTAGCCATCTCTGCGTTCTCCGGCCGACGCGAAGCAGGCCGATTACTCAGCGTACTCGCCACAACCGCGACACGAAGCTTCCCAAAGCATTGAAACTCTGCCCCTTTGCGCCTTTGCGTGATAATAAAAGAGCATACGAAAGAGGAGTAGTTAAAAGCAAAATTAGTAAATATTTTTGAAAAAACTCTTCTCCGTGACCGTTTTTATGAAATAAAAGAGTTATATTTGCATCGGATTACCCAAATATTTTAAAATATTTTAACCTAATAACCCTATATCCTTAAGTCTCGCTTGAGGGACTTGGATACTAACATTATGAAAAAGATTTTTTTACTCACTGCGGTGTCGCTTATGTCGGCCGTTTCCAGCCTCTGGGCTGCACCTCGCGAGAAATATAACTTCAATAGCGACTGGCTGCTGAAAGTGGGCGATATCAAGGGGGCTGACCTTAAGACCCATGATGACAAGGAATGGAAAAGCGTCACTCTTCCCCGCGCTTTCAATGAGGATGAGGCATTTAAAGTTCCCATAGCCCAACTGACTGATACCGTGGTATGGTATCGCAAGCATTTCAAGATGCCTAAGGAGGCTAAGGGGCAGAAAGTGTTCGTGGAGTTTGAGGGTGTCCGCATGGGCGCTGATTTCTATCTCAACGGTCATCCACTTGGATACCATGAGAATGGTGTGATGGCAGTCGGCTTTGACCTTACTCCCTACATCAATTATGGTGGCGACAATGTCCTTTCTGTAAGAATAGACAATAGCTGGACATATCATGAACGTGCTACCAACCAGCGCTATCAGTGGAACGATAAGAATTTCAACGCCAACTATGGAGGAATACCTAAAAACGTGTGGCTTCATACCACTGACCACGTCTACCAGACCCTCCCATTATATAGCAATCTCGGCACTACGGGCACATATATCTACGCTACTGACATTGATGTGGCAAGCCGTAAGGCGGTTATCAATGCCGAGAGTGAGGTCAAGAATGAGTCTAAGAAACCCGTGAATGTGGGTTATCAAGTCGAAGTGATAGATGCTGACGGGAAAACGGTAGGCAATTTCAGCAGTGACCCGGTGAAGGTGATGCCGGGTGAGACTGTGACCCTTTCTGCTTCTGACACTTTGACCGGACTGAATTTCTGGAGTTGGGGATATGGTTATCTCTACGATGTGAAGACACGTCTGATTGTAGATGGAAAGACAGCGGATGAGGTGACCACGCGCACCGGTTTCAGGAAGACACGCTTCGGCGACGGCAAGATCTGGCTCAACGACCGTGTGCTTCAGATGAAGGGGTATGCGCAGCGTACAAGCAACGAGTGGCCCGGAGTCGGAATGTCAGTGCCGCCATGGATGAGCGACTACTCGAATGGTATGCTCATAGACCATAATGCCAATTTCTTCCGCTGGATGCATGTCACGGCATGGAAGCAGGATGCCGAATCGTGCGACCGTGTCGGAGTGATGCAGATGTTGCCGGCAGGAGACTCCGAGAAGGATGTCAACGACCGCCGCTGGGGGCAGCGTAAGGAGCTGATGCGTGACATGATCATCTATTTCCGCAATCATCCCAGTGTCATCTTCTATGAAAGCGGCAATGAATCTATCTCACGCGAGCATATGCTTGAAATGCGCGAAATCCGCGACCAATATGATCCTCATGGCGGCCGCGCAATAGGTTCGCGTGAGATGCTCGACATTCGTGAGGCTGAATATGGTGGTGAGATGCTTTATGTCAATCTCAGTGAGCACCACCCGATGGTGCAGACCGAGTATTGCCGCGACGAGGGTCTCCGTAAATATTGGGACGACTGGAGCTATCCCTATCATAAGCATGGCGACGGCCCACTCTACCGCAATGCCGATGCATCTGCCTACAACCAGAACCAGGATCAGCTTGCAGTGGAGATGGTGCGCCGTTGGTATGATTTCTATCGTGAGCGCCCGGGTATGGGACGGCGTGTGAATTCTGGAGGAGCAAAGATTATATTCTCCGACACTCAGACCCATTGCCGTGGAGCGGAAAATTATCGCCGAAGCGGTGTGGTGGATCCACTCCGAATTCCCAAGGATGCCTATTATGCGCACAAGGTGATGTGGGATGGTTGGGTCGACGTGGAAGGTGACGACACTTATATCATCGGGCATTGGAATTATGCTCCCGAAGTCATCAAGCCTGTTTACGTGGTGTCTACGGGCGACAGCGTGGCTCTTTTCGTCAATGGAAAGCTCCAAGGCACACCCAAGCGCGAATATGAATTCCTGTTCACATTCGACAGTATTCAGTGGGAGCCTGGAAAGATCGAGGCTGTCAGCTATGATAAGACCGGCAAGGAAACGAGCAGATTCTCGCATACCACTGCCGGGGACCCAAAAAATCTTAAGCTTACTCTCATGCAAGGTCCTGAAGGCACATACGCAGATGGAGCCGACATCGCAATCCTTCAGGTGGAAGTCGTGGATGAGAAAGGACAGCGTTGTCCGCTTGCCAACGATATGATTGACTTCACACTCTCCGGCCCGGCTGAATGGCGCGGTGGAATAGCGCAGGGAGAGGATAACTATGCGTTTGCAACCTCGCTTCCTGTGGAATGTGGTATCACACGTGTGCTTGTACGCTCTACTCCGGAGTCAGGCAAAGTCAAGGTGACCGCCAAGGCTGAAGGATTAGGAGAGGAATCGGTGGAATTCAATACGCTTCCGGTAGATGTGAAAGATGGACTTAGCAAGCATTTCCCGTCGCAGGCTTTGGCTCCACGCTACGATCGTGGTGCAACTCCATCTTCTCCTTCCTATTATGACAAGAAGATAGATGTGCGTGTCAAGTCTGCTACAGCTGGAGTAAATCAGGAATCTGTATGCAATAGCTGGGATGACAATGAACTTAGCGAATGGCGCAACGATGGCCGTCTTGAGACAGCTTGGATAAAATATGAACTTGAGCGTGCAGCTGAGATAGATGAGATTAATATCAAGCTCACAGGATGGCGCCAACGTTCATATCCGCTTGAGATTTTTGCAGGTGATGAGATGATCTGGAGCGGCGATACCGACCGCTCGCTTGGCTATGTGCATCTGAAGACGCGTCCCGTAAGGGCTCGTGACATAACTATCCGCTTGAAGGGTTCTACTGCCGACAGCGATGCCTTTGGCCAGATTGTCGAAGTCGTGGAGCCGGCCGCCGGCGAGCTCGACCTGTTCAAAGCCAAGGATGGCGACAAGACGGGCGGCGAACTCCGCATCGTCGAAGTCAACTTCCTCGAAAACCTCAATAAGTAAAATGTTAAGTTATTAGGGTATTAATTTTTATGTTCCGATTTTAGGGTTCATTTTTTAGAATCTGGATATAAGAATTTGACTTAGAGGGTGTTGCTGAACTATATTCTCCGCATCTTGTAGGGACGCACGGCTCGTGCGTCCGTTTTTATATTGTTGATTACCAATCTAATTGCATAGAGGACGCACGAGCCGTGCGTCCCTACATCAGAATATTGGCCCATTTTGCAACACCCTCCATCATGCCAAAACCCCGGACTTCAGTCCGGGGCATCCCAGTCAATAACTCTGTAGCCTCGGATAGGCGCTTTATGATATGGTCATGATTTTGGCACATAGAACTGACAACCTAATTAATTAGTAAGGGACGCACGGATTGCCCGTGCGTCCCTTATTGTGTTATCTAAAGATTTAGGCTTTTTACCAGATGGAGCTGAGCTTGCGGTATTCAACTCCGGACACTCCGGAGATGATGTTGTAGCTCTCGATGGGGAAGACGATGTTGGTCATGCAGGTGGCGTCGTCTGCGCTGTAGAGCTCTACCGAAGAGCGGTCTACGACCACGTGGAGCTCCATCTCGTCGCCTTCGCAGTTGAGAGGCGCGGAAATGCTTGGCACAGAGAAGAGGTTGTTGAATCTCACCTCGCCTGTGCTTGAAGTGCGTTTTGCTATGAGCATCTTTTCTTCTCCATTGACTTCGAATTCCAGATACTGACCCTTGGTGTTCTCAAGACGGAATGTGGAGTTTTCATTAGTCTTTATTGTGAACTTAGCCTCGTAAGAGTCAAGAGCACCTACGTTGCCATTGGCTGCCGATGTCCATGAGCCTGCGATTGCATCGAGTTCGCTGACAACCGGAGCTGCGAGAAGGGGAGAGCCGTTCACTTCCACAAGCTTAAGCTCGTGAGGAAGCGTGAATGCCGAGCGCCAGGGGCTGCATGGCACGTTGCCGCAATAGTTCCAGTTGTTCATCCAGCCGATCATGATCTTTCGGTCGCCGGTATTGCTCCAGGTCACGCCTGCGTAGTTGTCCGCGCCATAGTCGAGCCAGAGAGGATAGGGAAGGTCCATTGCCTTGAATTCCTTGCCATCGAAGTCGCCGATGAAATACTCTATGCCTGAGCCACCGGCAGGTCCGCCGGGATTGTTGCTCACGATGAGCACCCATTTCTCTTGTCCCTTATACTGGAGGGGAAAGAGGTCGGGACACTCCCATTGCCCGATGTTGCTGCGTGCGGCATCGGTGGTGAATGTAGAGAGTTTTTCCCAGTTCTTGGCATCCTTGGAGCCCCAGAACTCGATCTTGTGGTCCCAGCCGAGAGCTAATGCCATCACCCATTGCTTCGTAGCCTCATGCCAGATCACCTTCGGGTCGCGGAAGTCACCGAGCACGGTATTGGTAATCACTGGATTTCCCTCATATTGGGTGAAGGTCAGGCCTCCGTCGGTGCTATAGGCGAGGCACTGCTGCTGATGTTCGCCCGAGCCGGTATAGAAGGCGAGCATAGTGCCCTTGCCGAAACCTGCGGTATTGTCCTTGTCGATCACCGCACTGCCGGAGAAGATGTCGCCCCATTCGTTGCGGAGCATGGCTACAGGTTTCTCTTCCCAGTGGATGAGATCGGTTGATGTAGCGTGACCCCAGCTCATGTTGCCCCAATCGTTGCCCTGCGGATTATACTGGTAGTAGAGATGGTAGACTCCGTCTACGTATACCATTCCGTTGGGGTCGTTTGTCCAGTTCTTGGCGGGAGTGTAGTGCACCTGCGGACGATATTGCTCGTTTCTGGAAGAACTTACCGGAGTGTTAGGTTCCGGATTGTCAGGAGTATTTGGATTCTCAGTTTCCGTGCCGTTCACGTATGCCGGATGTGGATTCTTGTCGTCGTCGCAAGCCGCAGCTCCGAGAGCGAGGGCAGATGCGAGTATTATATTGAAGAGTTTCATATTAATTACCGTGTCTTGAGATATTCGATAGAGTTCTTGGCGAGCTTAAGCACATTCCCCTGATAAGGGTTGTTCTTCGGATAAGCTGCAATGTCGGGAGTGCCGTCGGCATTCTTGAGCGAGAACTCGCAACCGCCGTTGCCGATGCAGAGTACAGTGCCCTTGAAATCAGTGTTGCCCTGACGAGCTTCCCAAACGTTGAGCTGTGATACCCAGTCAATCTGGGAGTCCCAAGTTCCGAGAGGATAGATGCCGAAGGTTGAAGTGATCGCATTGTAGCAAGCCTCATCCTGATTGCCAAGTCCGGTGTAGATTGCCGGGAGGTTGAAGTAGAGGCAGTTGTGGTCTTCTGTCCAACCTGCACCCTTGAATGGGATGAGCTTGGTGCGGTCTGTCTCAATCACGTCAAGACCCTTGAAGATGGGGTGTGTTGAGTGGTCTTTCTTAAAACGGCTTCCCGGGTGGAGCTGAACGGCCATCATCCATGTGTCGGGGTTCCATCCGCCGCGACCGAGACCTATAGCGCGGTCGTTGTTGCGGAGATCATCCATAGGTATGCGCCCCAGTGCACCTACATAGGCTGTGGCGTGGCTCCAGAGAAGGAGATTGCCGCCGTTCTTATACCATTCAGCTACGAAAGGTGTGGCATCGTTTACCACTGCAGGCATCTCAAATACTTCGTTTTCAGGACGATCCTCGAGGTCGCGCATCCAGAAGAGCACGCGGTAGGGCTCGAGAGTATTAGCAGATGTCACATCACCGAAATATACGTAAGATGCTGCCGGATATTCAGCTTTAAGCCAGAGCCATGCGCAAGCCTCGTCGTCGTCGCCGTTATTGATAAGGTCCTCTTCAGTAGGATAGATGCTGAGGAAGCCTACTGCAGTCTTGCCTATCTTAAGCGAACCGTATGCAGGGAGTGACTTCCCTTCATTGTTGGAGGCAACAATCTCGATGTTCCATTCATCACCTTCTGCTACGTTAGGAATCACGTAGCTTGCTGTGGAAGCAGGAAGATTCTCGGTTATGGTGCGGTTTCCGGCAGTAGCCTTGAAAGCCTGTTCTGTGGCATCGGGAGATGGCGTCCACTCCACAAGAGCATCATACTGTGCGTTCTCCTTCTCTATCTGTGTGAGGGTTATGGAGCTTACGGGCTCTGCACCGGTGCGCGTATAGGTCTTGATGACTCCTGTAGAGAGATTTTTGCCGTCGGTCACCTTGAACACGTAGGTGAAGGGAACCTTGGTCTCAATGTTCTCGTGGGTGTATGAGCCGGTGGAGGAAGTGGCTGAAGATACTGTCTGGCCGTTGCGGAGTACGGTTATCTGCATATCCTTGCCGTCGGCACCGGTCCAAGACCATACGTAAGAGTTTCCTACGAGTTCACCCTTGATGTTGTCAGCAGGGATGGGGGCGAGGATAGGAGCCACTACATCGTAGTCTTTGTTCTGGCAGGCAGCCATGCCGAGAAGGCAGGCTGCACTGAGAACTGTATAGATTGATTTGTTCATGATTTTTGGTTTAAATGGTTTAAAATGGTTTAGGAGGTTTAAGTGGTTTAGGGGGGACGGTTAAGACCAATCTGAATTGATAAACCAATTAAACCTCCTAAACCAAATAAACTTAATTAATATCCTTTGTTCTGGACGTAGAGCCCGGGAACGTAGTAGAGCTGGTTGTAAGGCACGGGATAGAACTCGTTCTTGCCGGCGGTATAGTGGGCGCTTTCGTAATATTTGCCGTAAGCTGTGCCGTCGTAGCTCGAATTCTTAGCCTTCTCGAAGTAGCTGTTGAGTGTTGTGGAAGCTATGCCCCAGCGGCGAAGGTCGAAGTAGCGGCTGCTTTCCATAGCCATCTCAAGGCGGCGTTCCATGCGGAGGCATTCGCGTGCATGTGCCTGGTCGCCGAAGGTGGCAGAGGAATACAAGGATATCTCGCAGAAGTCCTTTGCATAAGCGATATGCTTCTCTACAGAGTCTTTTGCACGCTGGCGGATATCATTGATGATGTCCATAGCCCCGTTGAGGTTGCCGAGCTCGATCATAGCCTCGGCACGCATCAGCATCACGTCAGTGTAGCGGAACACATAGTCGTTCATCGCGAATGCTTGCCATGAGCCTTCGAATGTCTCGCCGCCGCTGCGTTGCGGCACATCCTTAAGTGAAGTGTAGAAGCCGTAGTCACCCGGAGTGCGGGAGTTGGCGGTAGTCATCATGTATTCGTTCTCATACTTGTAGGGGAATGTAGGCATACCTACAGTGTGGAACAAACGGGGATCCCATTTCTGGGAGGTCACGTTGCCCATAACGGGATAAGCGCTGCTCTTGCCGTAGTTGTCGATCATTGGGAGACCATCCTGTGTCTTATAAGCGTCCACAAGATCCTGTGAGGGCTTGTGGAAGTCCCATCCGCACGACCACATACCCCAGCATCCGTTGAGCATGTTGCTCCAGTTTGCGCGTCCGAAGCGGGTGTTGTCTTCAGTGTACTGTGAAGTCTGCACTGCGAAGATAGATTCCTTGCTGTTCTTATATTCAGGAAGGAAGATGTCACCGAAATCCTCAAGGTAGCCATACTTCGACTTCGCCACAACATCGGTGTAATCGATTACCTTCTGCATATAGTCTTTATTGATGAATCCGACGCCGTCCGTAGCCTCATATCCGTCGCCCCATGCAATTGTGAGATAGCACTTCGCGAGGTAGGATGCTGCTGCCACCTTGTTGGCGCGGCCCCCGCCGTCTGTCACCTCTTCAGGAAGTGCATCGTAGGCCATCTGGAATTCATTGATCACCTTTTCCCAGAGTTGCTCATAAGTGAACTGGTTGTTGGGAGTCTGTTCCTGAAGGTTGTTCTTGAAGACGTTCTCATCTACCCAAGGAATCTGGCGGAACATTGTCAGGAGTTTGAAGTAGCTGTGTCCGCGGAGGAAATGGACCTCACCCACGCGCTGTGCGGCTGTCTTCTCGCCGAGTTTCTCTACTCCATATTCCTCAAGAGCCACAAGAGCGCGGTTGCAGCGTGAGATATTACAGTAGAGACGATACCAGAGTTCGTCAAGCTCGCCCGGAGTGGAAGTGAGTGTCGACCAGATTTCCATCGGATGGTAGCCTGTGTCGGTAAGTCCGCCGCCACCTTTCATGCAGTCGTCGCTGCCAAGGTCGCCGTAGGGCCAGAGATTGAAAGGATACGTATACCAGCAGTCGCCGAGAGAGGCATATGCTGCATTTACCATCTTGTCAGGCTGGGAATAAGCCAGGTCACCGTCAACCACACCTGTCGGGGGCACGTCGATGAAATCGTTGCAGGCAGTAAGGCCGAGGGCAACAAGAGGGAGTATATATGATTTAAGAGATTTCATTTTGAATCCGAATTAATGGTTGATGTTTAGAAGTTGAGCTGCAGACCGAAAGTGAATGAAGTCGGGATAGGATATGCCCAGTTGGGGTTCTCCGGGTCGGTGCATGTGAGGCTCTTGCTCTTGATGGTGGCGATGTTGTTGCCCGATACATAGAAGCGAGCCTTTGTCATGCGGAGTTTCTCAAGCACCTTGTCGGGGAGGTTGTAGCCGATCTGTAGTGTGCGGAGCTTGCCGTAAGAGCCGTTTTCCACGAAGTAAGAAGATGCGCGTCCTTCATCACTGTTATTGTTGGTGGAAAGCATCGGGATTGTAGACTTGGCGTTCACGTTGGGGAGCCATGCATCGAGCACACGCTGGCCCTTGTTGCTGCCGGCATCGGTGACAGCCCAGAAGTCGTTCTGGAATTTCTGGTTGTTGTAGACATCCTGTCCGAGCACACCCTGCCAGAACATCTGGAGGTCGAAGTTCTTATATGTAAGTTCGAGGTTCAGACCGAATGAGAGGTCGGGTACCGGGCTGAAGATCCAGGTCTGGTCATCCGGAGTGATTCGTCCATCGCCATTTATATCCTTGTATTTCATACCGCCGACGCGGGCATTGTCTTGTCCGTAGGCGAGCACTTCCTCCTGAGTCTGGAAGAGGCCGTCGAATACGTAACCCACGATTGAGCCGAACGGGCGGCGAGATTCTACGAGGTTCTCAGTGGTTGTGTGCACATATGAGCCTGTTGTAGTGGAGGGGAGGTAGGTCACGCGGTTGCGGAAGAAGTCGAGGTTAAGATTGGCCTTGTAGCCGAGACCGCAAGCGAGTTCATCGCGCCATCCGATCTGGAATTCCATACCCCAGTTGCGGAGAGAGGGACCGTTGAGCCAGCTTGCTCCGCCTTCACCCATTGATCCAAGATATGCAGGGATGATGAGCATGTCTTTCACATCCTTGATGTATGCGTCCCATGTGCCGATGAGGCGGTTGCCGAAGAGTCCGAAGTCGATACCTGCATTATACTGGATGGTAGATTCCCATTTCAGGTTGGGGTTTGCAGTCTGGCTTGCGTAGTAGCCTGAGGGGAAGATACCGCTCTGCTGGAGCAGGAGGTCGTAGGCTGTAGATGTCACGCGGTCGTTGCCATAGTCAGCTACGTAGAGGGCGTAGCGTGCGGTGTTTGAGATAGCCTGGTTACCGGTCTTACCCCATGATACACGGATCTTGAGATCATCGAGCCATTTCTTATTGATGTTCTCTGAGATACGGTAGCCGAGGGTTGCTGCAGGGAATGTACCGTAGCGGTTGTTGCTGCCGAAGCGGCTTGAACCGTCGCGACGGATAGTGAAAGAGGCGAGAAGGAGGTCTCTCCAGTTGTAGTCAATCTTGCCGAAGAATGACACGAGCGCGTAAGCTGACTTGTTACCTGTGGAGCGTTCAACACCTGATGAAGCATCCGGATACATGTAGTCGGGAGTCTCGATGTCGTAGTTCTCGTTGTAACCTGAGAAATCGATACGGCTCTGGCGGAACATTTCCATACCCAAGAGGGCTGTCAGGTGATGCTCATCATTGAATGATACGTTATAGTTGGCGGTGTTGGTCCATGTCCACTTGGAGTCGTTGGCTTGTGAGAGGGTAGTGGAGTTGGTGTCGTTGTTTACGATGTCGCTGTGGAATGTATAGTTGTAAGAATGGATGAAAGCAGCGTCGTAGTCAAGACCGAAGTTTGAGCGGAGTGTGAGTCCCTTGAAAGGCTTGATGTCGATGTATGCATTGCCGAAGAGTCGCCATACATTGAGCGCATTATCCTTGTTGAAAGCGAGCTCGCGGAGTGGGTTCTGGCGGTCAGCCATACTTCCTACCGGACCTGCATAAGTCACGCCGTCAGTTTCGAATACCGGAACGATAGTAGGCATCTTGAGGGCATTCTCGAGGGGCTGGCAATCAACCTGCTCCGTGTATGTGAGGGTGAAGTTTTCGCCTACGCTCACTACCTTCGAGATTTCGTATGAAGAGTTCATACGGGCAGCGATATTCTGGAAGTTGGTATATTTGAGGATACCATCGTTTTTCTTATATCCGAGAGAGAAGAAAGCTGTGCCCTTCTCAGAAGATGTTGACACGGCAGCATCGTAGTGCTGAGCGAAACCTGTGCGTGAAATTTCGTCGAGCCAGTCAGTGTCAGACATTCTCATGGTCTGCTTGCGGTTGATGAAACCGTCATACTGGCCGTTTACGAGGTAATCTCTATACTCGCCTGCGCGATAGTCATAGGCTCTGATAGGGTAGCCGGAGTTGGCGTTGAGGTTAAGGCCGTAGCTGGAAGCATATGCAACCGGGTCGATACCGTCGTTGAGGGCTGCTTGAGCCATTGCAGTGGCATAACCGGGCGTGTTGAGGAGGCGCATCTTTGACTGTGCGGAATAAAACTGGGTTGTGAAGTTGGCGTTGAAGCTTACATTCACCTTACCCTGGCTCTTGCCTTTCTTAGTGGTGATGATGATCACACCATTGGCAGCACGAGAACCATATATAGAAGCCGAAGCAGCGTCCTTAAGCACCTGCATGCTCTCGATATCATTCATGTTAAGAGAGTTCAGTGTAGCTGTGGTAGGAACTCCGTCGATAATGAAGAGAGGATCCTGTGAAGCGTTGAAGGAGCCGATACCACGGATGCGGACTGAGCCTGTGCCTGCCGGCGAACCATTGGCTGAGATTGTCATGCCCGGCACCTTACCCTGGAGGGCACGCATCGGGTCGCTGTCAGAAGAAGTCTCGAGTGATTTGGTAGAGACAACCGAAACGGCACCTGTAAGGTCAGCC
Organism: Muribaculaceae bacterium; assembly: GCA_029061255.1. Classification (GTDB taxonomy): domain Bacteria; phylum Bacteroidota; class Bacteroidia; order Bacteroidales; family Muribaculaceae; genus Lepagella. The sequence goes on along the minus strand of JAIDSL010000079.1, from coordinate 594 downwards.
TTGCGGACTGTCTGGTAACCGACCACTACCAATTCGTCAAGAAGACCTGAGTCTTCATCAAGGTAGATTGTCATGCTTTCCTGTGCGGGAAGCTCTACTGATTGGTATCCAACATAAGATACCTTAATGGTTGCGCCTTCCGGCACTGTCAGTTGGAAAGCACCGTCTATATCGGTGGCTGTACCCTGCTGTGTGATCTGGCACATTACAGTTGCGCCGATCAGGGGTTCGTCATCGATGCGGGAATAGACGGTTCCGTTCACAGTGATGTTCTGTGAATAAGCCATGACTGCTGTGAGCAGGATCATGATGGCACTGAGGATTCCTTTTTTCATGAGATATTGGTTTTGTAAAATTTTCTGCCGCAAAGTTAGGAATCATTTTGACATGTCATATATAATCCTTGTTGCCACCATTATCAAAAATTCAATGAATCCGACTTAGTTAAAACCAAAGCCGAATTTTTAATAATCCCCACTAAAAATTTTTATCCCATCAAAACTATAATGATATAATTCGCTGCTATATAAAATATTACAATTTAGGTTGCAAAAAATATTGCATAAAAAGCATCAATAATCATAATTCCAATCC
>JAIDSL010000078.1 GCA_029061255.1 Muribaculaceae bacterium | reverse complement strand
ACACGTCTATTCTTGGGCTGCTTCTGATGTGTATAATTGAATATTGCTGAGGGTTTAAAATGCGTTAATGATACCATTGCTTTTTTCACTCCCGAAGCTATAATAGTGAAAGAAGGGGACTCTGACACATATGAAAGATATTGTGAATACCCGGTCTATAGCGTTTCGGAAGCAGATATGAAAACGCTTTCTCAGTTCCAGTCTCTTCCTTCTGTAATTGCAGTATTTAGACTTCCGGAGCCACGGAAATTCAGTAAAAAGGATTACTCTGAAGGTCTCACGCTTATGCTCGATGGTGTACAGGATCCCGGTAATCTCGGCACAATCCTCAGGATTGCATCATGGTTTGGGGTTGCGCGTGTAGTTATCGGATCTGGTTGTGCCGATCCCTTCAATCCGAAAGCCGTGCAAGCATCCATGGGGGCAGTCGGTATGGTGCATTTCACACAGGAAGAGTTGCTTCCAATAATAGAAAAGAATCCTGACATTCCGGTATGTGGTACTTTGCTCGATGGCACAGATATCTACTCCACTCCCCTTCAGCTCCCTGCTTTTGTCGTGATGGGAAATGAAGGTAGCGGACTTAGTGAAAGACTTCGGGAGAAAGTGAATATGCCCCTGCTGATACCATGTTTCGCAGATGGCCCGCATGCTGAGTCGCTTAATGTTGCAGCGGCAACAGCGGTGACTGTATCTGAATTTATGAGAAGAAGTATTTGAAATGGCTAAGTCAACTATAAAATCAGTATATTTTTGTAATTCTTGCGGATATGAGTCGCCCAAGTGGATGGGGCGATGCCCCGCTTGTGGCGAATGGAATACTTTTGTTGAGGAGAAAGTGTCTACAAAGCAATCTTCGCGCAACAAAGGTCTTATCGCTACTGAGGGTGCGCGTCCGGTAAAACTTTCCGAAATTCAGCCTCTCGATGAGCCACGCATTCATATGCCTTCAGAAGAACTCAATCGGGTGCTTGGGGGCGGACTTGTTGCCGGAAGCTTGACATTGCTTGGTGGTGAACCGGGAATAGGCAAATCCACTCTCCTTCTTCAGAACATTCTCTCAATACGTAATCGCCGCATCCTTTACGTCAGCGGTGAGGAGTCTGCATCTCAGCTGAAGCTGAGAGCTGACCGTCTTGGAAAAGTATCTGATAATACCTTTATTCTTACCGAGACTCAACTCGACAAGATTTTTACTCAGATTGAAAATGTCAAGCCTCAGCTTGTAGTGGTTGATTCCATCCAGACGATAGCTTCAGCAGATATTGAGTCTGCCGCCGGAAGTGTAAGTCAAGTCCGCGAGTGTGCCGCAGCCCTTCTCCGCTATGCCAAGCAGTCAGGAGTGCCGGTGATTCTCGTTGGCCACATCAACAAGGATGGAGCCATTGCCGGTCCAAAGGTACTCGAGCATATAGTCGACACTGTCATTCAGTTTGAGGGAGACCGACAATATCTGTATAGGATACTCAGGGCTATAAAGAACCGCTTTGGATCTACCAATGAAATCGGAATCTATGAGATGGTGGCTAAAGGACTTCGTGAAGTTAAGAATCCATCCGAAATGCTATTAAGTGACAATCGTGAGGAGGAGATGAGCGGAATAGCTATAGGTGTCACAATAGACGGTGCACGTCCTTTTTTGGTGGAAGTTCAAGCTTTGGTTTCTTCTGCAGCGTATGGCACTCCGCAAAGAAGCGTGACCGGATTCGACCAGCGTCGCCTGAATATGCTTCTTGCTGTGCTTGAAAAACGTGCCAGATTCAAACTTGGACAGAAAGACGTTTTCCTAAATATTGCCGGAGGTCTTAAGGTCACCGATCCGGCTCTTGATCTTGCAGTTGTGGCTGCCGTGATGTCTTCCAATTTCGATGTTGCAGTTCCTCGTCATGCTGCATTTGCCGGAGAAGTTGGTCTGTCGGGTGAAATAAGGACAGTGACAAGAATAGACCAGAGGGTTTCAGAAGCAGCAAAACTTGGATTCGAGACTATCTTCATACCTTCCGGAAATCTTAAAGGAATTCACGAGAAATTCAACATCAAGATTGTGGAAGTCAATAAAGTGACTGATGTTTTTGAGAAAATATTCAGGGGAGAAGCGTGATGAGGTTTACGTTGCTCTTTGTGCGTATTTCTTTATAGACCCCGACTCATAAAAAAAGCGGATAGCGCAATGCGCGCTGTCCGCTTTTTTATATATTTCTCTATCTCTTTTTATCAGAGGAGTTTTGCTGTTCGCTTGATGAATTCTGAAAGGGCTGCCCCCTTAAGGAGCCCACTTTGGAGAAGTGCAAGGTCTATGATCTGCTTTACCTTAGGAAGACTGGCTGCATAATCACTCACTTCCTTGTCAAGTTCTGCGCGCAGAGCTGAAATCTTGTCATTTTGTTCCTTCATATCAGGAACACTTTCTTTCTTATCCTGTGCCTCTTTCGATGCCTTGGCTATCTCATCGTTGAGAGCAGAAATCTGTTTCAGTATATCAGATGTTTTAGATCCAATAGCCTTTTCAGTTTCCTCTACGATTGCCTTGACTGCAGGCTGGTCTGTATTCACTGTGAATGAATAGCTGGCTGGCATATCTCCGTAGAAACTCATTCCAGGTTGCATTGCAGCCATGTCCTTCATACGACGCATAAACTCATTTTGAGTCACTGTCGCAGGTGCTGCATCAGCTGATATTGCTTCAAATCCTACCATAAACTGAGCTTTCTCTACATCCGGAATCTGCGACTTGAACAGGATAGTCATAACTTCAGTCTGATCAGCGTTGAGACCCGAACCTTTGTCATCAGTCTTTCTGATGAGTTTCTCCGGGGTGTCGCTATCTACGCGTACGAAGCTTATACCCTCAAGTTTCTGTTCGAGAAGCCCAACCATATGCGGTTCAAGCTGACCATCGAGAAGCAAGACACTGTATCCCTTATCTTCAGCAGCCTGAATGTAACTGTGCTGAGCAGTCTTGTCAGTGGCATAGAGATAGACAAGTCTACCATCTTTGTCCTTTTGTTCCCCCTCGACAAGTGTGTGATACTCATCAAGAGTGAAATATTTGTCGTTTACATCTTTCAAGAGATAGAACTTCTTTGCTGATTCAAAGAATTTCTCGTCTGTCAGCATACCATATTCGATGAAGACCTTGATGTCATCCCATTTCTCTTCGAAAGCTTTGCGGTCTGCCTTGAACATCGAGTCAAGTTTCTCAGCAACCTTCTTGGAGATGTAGCCTGATATCTTTTTGACTGCCGTATCAGCCTGAAGATAACTTCTACTTACGTTAAGAGGAATATCAGGAGAGTCAATCACACCCTGCATAAGGGTCATGAACTCCGGCACAACTCCTTCCACTTGGTCTGTCACATACACCTGATTGCTATATAGCTGAATCCTGTCTTTCCTTACATCAAACTCATTCTTGATCTTCGGGAAGTATAGGATACCCGTTAGAGTAAACGGATAGTCTACATTTAGATGAATCCAGAACATAGGATCGTCCTGACCAGGCATCAATTCGTGATAGAACTTTAGATAGTCTTCGTCAGTAAGGTCTGAAGGTTTCTTTGTCCAAAGTGGTTCTGTAGCGTTAACTACATTATCTTCCTCAGTATCCACCATCTTTCCATCTTTCCATTCCTGTTTCTTTCCTGAGATCACAGGAACAGGTAAGAACCGGCAGTATTTCTTAAGCAACGTGTCAATACGTGCCTGCTCAAGGAATTCTTTGCTCTCATCATCGATATAAAGAGTTATGGATGTGCCTCGGTCAGATTTGTCACACTCTTCCATGGTGTATTCAGGACTTCCGTCGCAAGTCCAAAGCACAGCCTTGGCACCTTCCTTATATGAAAGTGAACGGATTTCAACTTTCTTTGACACCATAAAGGCACTATAGAATCCCAGACCAAAGTGTCCGATAATGTTATTGGCAGTATCTTTATATTTCTGTAGGAACTCTTCTGCGCCTGAGAATGCAATCTGATTGATGTATTTGTCTACATCCTCAGCATCCATACCTATACCTCGGTCGGTGACAGTAAGTGTGCCCTTTTCCTTATCGATGTCCACATGTACATCAAGAGTCCCAAGTTCACCCTTGAAATCACCAAATGAAGCAAGTGTACGAATCTTTTGAGTCGCATCCACTGCATTGCTCACAAGCTCACGAAGAAAAATCTCATGATCGCTGTAAAGAAATTTCTTGATTACGGGGAAAATATTTTCAGTAGTTACCCCAATTTTTCCGTTAGCCATTTCTATATCTATTTTATTTTTTTTGTTTTTATGTTTCTATACGGTACGTAACAATTTCCGTGCCAAAAATAAAACAAATGCACGCCCTCATAGATTATCTCCTTAACATTATTTATAAAATTAGGCGACCCTTATAAAATAAGGATCGCCTTCTGCAATAGTTATAATATTTTATCAACGAATCACTTTCTTTTTTCCATTGATGATATAGATACCGGGAGCATTTGCATTCTTAAGTTTGCGGCCTGATAGATCATAAATGGTCTTTTCTTCTGATACGCTACCAACAGAATTGACACCTGTGCCCTCCTTCAAATCGAAGATATATCCAAATCCGATGGCTGGAGCAAAGTCAGGATCCTCGTAGGCATCCTCATCTACCGGAAATCCAATATTCTGCACTGAGAGAGCCATAATTGAGAGATCAGGTGTTGAAGTGGCATGCCCTGTCATGAGTTCTTCAACAACGACCATATCGCCTGTTTCAGGATCATATGATTCATATGAGAAAACCATATTCTGCTTCATCCATGAAGCATTTTCAGGAACTTTTGTGTTCATCCAGTCATACATACCCGTTACCTCTCCGTCTTTCAAGATGAATGATTGGCTTGGAACTGTGTTGAAGAACGAACTGATTGGTGTTGAAGCCACAGCGATACCATTATTTGCAAGATAAGAAAGACAAAGATCGTCTCGACTATCATACTTGATGATATTATTTGACTCGATGTCAAAGACCCATACATGATATGTCATGGGAGTCATTGACCACGGTCCTCCACCCTTTTGAAGGGTGCATCCAAATGTAAGGCCATCGTTGGATATGCGTACAGAGTTATCTTGATAGGAGGGAGCATATTCAGAAATCATATCATAGACCCTCATATATTCATCAAATTTTTCAGAATATTCCTGATAAGCTGTCCAATAATCCCCTAATGCCTTTTCATAAGATTCGATCTCGTTAGCTGACATATAGTCTGTTGCTTGAGGTTCTTCTGTTGAATAGCCTGATTCTGCATAAGCATTATAAGCTTCCCTGTATGCGGCCAATTCATCTGAAGTCATATAAGATTCCGGCATAGGATAGTTGTCTGTGAAATCTCCGGGATTCTCCGGAAATGTAAGACCGTCCGGTACAAGCAGATCCTCATTGGGAATCTCGTAGCTCCAGTTTCCTTCTTCGTTTTCCTTATAAAGGATTGGATAACTAAATCTACCGGTAGCATCCGTGACCATGCCTACCACAGTCTTTCCATCACCTGATATGTCGATTGCCTTGATATACTGCGGTACGCGACCTGCGAAATCTACTTCCGGATGTGGAAGTTCTACCGCCATAGAGTAGCCGTCCCCTTCGGCATTCCAAATACAAGGGACCGTCATTAAAACGTCACTGTAATATGCGTCACCTCCAATACCAAGCATACCGCAAATACGACTTCCATCGGGGGTGATGGCATTGGCAGAATTAATGTAAGATGCAGCTCCGGGAACGTCAAGCAAATGCCATTCGCCATCTTTCCAATACTCAGCTATTTCAGAGCTCGTGCCTCCTACCAAAATACCATTGTTGCTCAGACATTGACCTATTCCTATATAATAAGCTGCTGGAGTTTCCTCAGAGTAGGTATATGTATATTGTTTGCCGGTCTCAAGATTGAAAATGTCAACTCGAGAGTCTGAAAGACATGAAACTGCATACTTGCCGTTGGCCGACACATTCTGAAAGAATGTGTCATCGAATCTCAAAGGCTCTGCTACTCCTGCAGCGAAAGAGGAAGCTCCTATTGCCGAGATTCCAGCCAGAAGTAAAATTTTCTTCATAATTATTATTGATTATTGTTTTGAATCATTCTTCGGTATTTGCCTCCTCTTTTTCAGAAGACACTTCTTCATCCTCAGTGAATTTTGTGTAGCCTTCAGATATCAGCAGGTTATACCAGTTGAATAGTTTCTTGATATCAGACGGATAGACTCTGTCGCGGTCGAAATCCTCCACAGCTTTTGCAAATTCCTCACGGAGCATTTCATTATCCATTGCCTTCACATCGATTTTCTTACCTTCCTCTACTGCATAGACGCGATCAAGAATCTTGTCAAGTGGTAGATCCTCTCCAACTGTATACATTGCTATGTCGCCAAGACATACCACTCTGTCGCGGGCACCAAGTGGAAATCTCTTTTTGCTTACCATATCTTCTACGAGAAGAGTTCTTTTTCCCGGAGTGATGATTTTGAAAAGTCCGGGCTTTCCGGTTATTGAAAGTATTTCTTTAAGCATAATTCATTCTTTATTTTGTTGTTATGATTTTTATTGTTATCTCACAAGTGTATACTCCACTGAATCAGAATGTAGTCTTGGATTTACTGCTGATACACCTTTCACTGTTTCTATCCTTAACGGAAGTCTTTCACCTCGATGCTCTGCAAGATCATTATAGTCTACGACAACCCTTACAGCCTTTTTATCGTCTGAAAACTCACTCATTGGCACAAAATAGCTCACCCTCACATTCGATGGAAACAGAAGAAGGTTTTCTTCATGTGGCACATTTTCTGCCACCACAGTCACTATATCCTCTTTTGCTACCAGGGGCTCTACGTTGACATTCACAAGGACACTCCCCGGAATCAGCCTTACCCCTGGAATCGTCCTGAGCTCTGATACAAAACTTTTTGATTCAGCGAGATCTTGCTCAACGAATGATTTTGTCATGACTCTTGTCAAGGTGTCAAGAATTTCCCGGGGGCCGTAAGCTGTTACCCTTGTAGGTTCAGCTGTAGGTTGACCATAAACGATATACCCGGCGCGGGCATTTGCTTTTACAAATACTACTACGGGAACCGACTTTCCCGGCCTGTCAGTATAGACCAATCTTAATGAATCGAGACTGGTGGAAACGATTGTGGCTGAGCTACCGAAAGTCTCCTTCAATGCCGCCATCATGTCTGATCGAGAACAAATCATCTGTCCATGATCCGCCAATTCACGGAAATTAAGAGTCACTGTTGGTGTCTTCAGCCACATAGCACGCATAAGGCTCGACCCTTTGTCCTTTACTTCTACATGGATACTCTTCGGCACATCTGAGATAAATGTGACAGAATCAGGCTTATTACTGATTTTGACGTTGACTATACAACTGTCTTGCACTGAGTCATTGAGAGTAAGTATTAGCCAGAACAAAGCTGCAATTCCAACAAAAACTGCAAAAGTTAGCACGCTCCGGAATCTTGAAGATTTCCGAAGAGTCCTGCCCCATTGTCCCATAGACTTTAGAAAGTCCTTTTGCATGCTTCCTATGCAGTTTCTGCAGTATTATTGCTGAGCGTTAGGGTTTTCTACGCCCGCAGGATAGACAGATCCTTTGTCGACTTTAATCTGCACGCCGGGTGCAACTTCAATCATGATTGTAGCATCCGAGATTTCTTTGATCTTTCCATGGATTCCCCCGGCGGTGACCACACGATCCCCATTCTTCATGGCTTCACGGGCTTTCTTGATTTCTTTTTGTTTTTTCTGTTGCGGACGAATCATGAAGAAATAGAAGATCACGATCATTGCCACGATCATTAGCATACCGCTAAGGCCTCCACCTCCGGCTGCTGACTGAAGAAGAATTGAATTCATATTTGTAATTTTTTTTATAGTTTCTTATTTTCTTAGTTTGCCGCTTTCTTTTAGATTGCTTATGACGCCTGCTAATAGGCCATTAATGAACGACCCACTCTTACCTGATGAATAGCTCTTGGCTATCTCAATATATTCATTCAGCGATGCCTGGATCGGAATCTTTGGGAAGTTGAATATTTCAGCAAGAGCCGTCACCATTATGACCACATCCATATATGCCAACCTGTCAGAATCCCAATGCTGTTTATTCAATGTTTCATCGATATATCCTCTATATACGACATGATTCTTTACAGTGTCTTCAAAGAGTTCTTTGCCAAATCTGGCATCCTCATTGTCTTTATACATTGGCAATACAGGTTCTTTAATCTTAGAATCCTGTCCGGAAGCTTTCTCCTCAAACCGGCGGAATGTCTTGACTGCGAATTCTCCCATGATATCGAGATCATCGTTCCAGAACACCGACATTGTCTCAAGTGATTCCAGGAATTCAGGGTCGGTCAAAATAATATTTCGCATTGCCTTCTTCCAAAATTCACTGTCATTATGAAGATCGCTGATTGGATCTGCCATATATTCTTTATAGAGATCGGATTCTGTGATTTTCTTTAGAAGGTGTTTTATGAGGTCCCTATCTTGTTCAAGCCATGAAATCTTGTGTTTTTTGGCAAATTCCTTGATTTCCTCATTCTCATTTAGAAGCTTCACAAGTTCATTGTCAATAAACTTTGGATTGGGATTCAAATCATCGTCACTTTTCAAGTATCTATGACGGCGCTCATCAAGATCCACCTCCCTTTGATAAGTTATGTCAATTGGGAGCATCAACAGGCGAAAATAGAGCTCGCGTGCTTTATCAAGGCTTGTTTTCAAGTCGGCTAACCCATCCAAGATATTGTCTTGGCTCGATGCAAATTCACTGAATGTTTGAGTGATCATCTCTTTGGCTCGATCCACTCCACGAAGGGAATAGTTTTCGAATCCTTCAGCAATGGAATTAATTTTAGGATCTACTGAAATGAAATGCCTGAAAATTTCCGGCCATATCTTAGAGTCTGATTTCGGATCCTTAAGAAAATTCTTGTAGATTGCGGAATTCTTTATGCGTTCGCAAAGATCGTCGACGCATGCATCAAGAGGGAATCTGCCACCTGAATACTTACTGCTGACCGACTTCATGATATTATCTGACAGCAACCGCTGAATGAAGCGCGTTTCATACAATGGGGAATTCTTGGTGCGTAGATTGATTGACTCGGCTATATCTATCATCAGATACAGGTAGTCGAGATAGAGCGAATAGGCAAAACGCTTTTCTTTAGTTGGGGCAGAAGGGAAAGACTGCACCGTAAAATTGTTTTGCACAAGAAAATACGAATAAAGCAACTGCACCACTTTTATTCTTATGAGAACTCTATTTATCATAAACTATTGACTTATAATATCAAGTAAACCGACACTCGAGTCGGTGATGGCAAGGGACTAATAAAAACTAATCCACACACATCGTTTAATTTTTATTAGCGACTTATCTAATAAGTTACAAAATTAATATTTTCCTCTCATTAATCCAAACCTTTATCCATTTTTCTCTGCCTTACTGCCTCGTAAATCATGATGCCGGCCGCTACAGATACATTCAAAGAACTTATGTCTCCAATGATAGGAATCGCAGCAAGATCATCGGCGATCTTGATGACTTCATCAGAAATTCCGGTCTCTTCTGCACCCATCACGATCGCTACCGGCACCTTGAAGTCTGTCTCCGTATAATTCCTTGCCCCTTTTTCGGTTGCTGCCACTATCTTGTATCCGTTGTCTTTCAATTGTCTCACTGCATCCAAAGTGCTCTTTTCCCTGCACACCGGAATATGAAACAAAGCCCCGGCAGATGTCTTGATAGCATCTGCTGTGATGGAGACTGAATTGTGGGAAGGAATCACTATGGCATCTGCACCTGCGCAACAGGCAGTCCTTGCTATGGCTCCGAAATTTCTTATATCGGTGACCCCATCAAGCACTATCATCAGTGGATTGCGTCCCTCCTCATATAGGGCAGGTATCATATTATCAAGCCTATGATATGGCACTGCTGCAAGAATGGCAATAGCACCCTGATGATTTTTCATCGTGATCCGGTTGAGCTTTTCCTGTGGCACTCTCCTCACGAGAACTCCATATTCCTTAGCTTTAGAAAGGAGTTCTCTGGCAAGGTCCCCGTTTATATCTTTCTTCACGAGAATCTTATCTATGTCCTTCCCCGCTTCTATAGCCTCGATAATTGCCCTGAGTCCAAATATATAGTCACTCTTTTCCATAAATATCGTTTTATCCTTCAAGCAACGCCTTGGCATTCGAAAGCGCAGCCTCATTTATTTCTTTTCCGGAAAGCATCCTTGCTATCTCCTTTATTCGTTCTCCACTGTCCAATACCTTTACATGACTCACAGTCCTGTCCCCTTCGTCATGTTTGTAGACGAGAAGATGCGATCTCCCTTTCACCGCTACTTGCGGCAGATGAGTGATGGCAAACACTTGCATCCCTTCAGCTATATCGGCCATCATTGACCCCATTCTGTCTGCAATGTCGCCTGAAACGCCTGTGTCTATTTCATCGAAAATTACGGTGGGGAGTTTAAGCTTATTGGCTGTTATAGCCTTTATGCAGAGGGTCAATCGAGCCATTTCGCCTCCTGATGCAGTTTGCGACAGAGGCATAAGTGGCTGGTTCTTGTTGAATGCACAGAGAAATTCTACTGTGTCCTTACCCTCGGGAGTAAGTTTTCCTTTTGAAATGTCTACACTGAAGCGAAGGTTTTTCAGCCCCAGTGGGCGGGCATTTGCGGTAAGCGTCTCCTCAAATCTTTTAGCGGCTGAAGCTCTTGAAATACTGATTTTTTCAGCCTTGTCTTTGAGTACATCTCCGAGTCGTCTTGCCTCACTCTCAAGGGCATTAAGCTCCTCAACTTTTTCTGATCCTCCATCATTCTCTCTTTTAAGAGAGGCATACAAATCCACAAGAGCATCGTAGTCAGCCACCTTAAATCGTTTGACTGCTTCGTATAGCACCTTGAGTCGCTCGTCTGCTTTAGCAAGCCTCACCGGATCAGATTCTATCCCTGACGCTATTCTTGAAAGAGAATCCCCTATGTCTTTGAGTTCTATATATACATTGCGGAGCCTTTCCATTATTCCGGGCTGTGATGAGTCTGAAGGCCCTTCGAATAGGGAGAAATCTATTCCATCAATTCCGGCACCTGCGTCCCCTATCATCATCAATGCCGAATTGTCGGCTGTTGATATGAAATATGCAGCTTGATTGATTCGGCTCCTGAGATCGTCGGCATCTGAAAGGATATCGTAGTCTTTCTCCACTTCCTCCAATTCTCCCTTCTTGGGATTGATCTTGGAAAGCTGTTCAAGCTGGAAAGCCCGGAGTTCCCGGTTTTCACGACTCCTTTCCATAGAGTCTCTAAGTTTCTTGATCTTGTTTCTTAGTCCGACGAATCTTGCGAAATCTTTCTTATAGTCGGCAAGCAAATCTGCATTGTCAGCAATTGAGTCAATTACGCTCAACTGATACTCCGGTTTTGAAAGCAGACGGTTGGAATGTTGTGAATGTATATCCACGAGGCCCCCGGCCACTTCAGTCAGCAAGGGGAGCGTAACTGGAGTGTCATTGATAAAAGCTCGGCTTCTGCCATTCGCAGCTATCTCTCGGCGCACGATAATCTGGCCATCGTTCCAGTCCAGGTCGTTGCTGTCGAATATATCTTTGAGGTTGGTCGCCACTGAGTCAAACACTCCCTCAATGACAGCTTTTCCCTCACGATTGGCAAGCACCTTGCTGTCAGCACGTTCACCCATGAGCAGAGATATTGCACCCATCATTACAGACTTTCCGGCTCCAGTCTCCCCAGTCAGGATAGTCAGCCCATCGTTGAGTATCAGCTCCACTCTGTCAATAAGCGCGTAATTGCATATAGAGAGTTGTTTGATCATCTGTGTTTTCCTCCTAATTTGTTAATTGTTCTCATCGCCCTTTCTGATTTTTGTCAGACGTTCGTTTTCAGCAGGATATATTGGTTGAAGGAGTTTATAGACCATCTCTCTCTCCGTCTGCGGTGCTTTAGAATAGACGTTGACAAGCTCATCCATCTTTGAATCTCTGAAAATCGAAAGGGCAGCCGACATAGCGTCTGCTTTATACACGGTCTCGATTGCATTCAGCGAAGATGTGATGGAAGCCCGCCCCTTGTCAGGAGAAGTCACCATCTCATCAAGTCCTTTTCTATGATAGTCATAGAGCATCTGGCGATAAGAGGAAGTAGAGGGAGATGTGAACGATGTCAACACTCCGCTTCTATTTTTGGGATCCTCAAACGCTTTCCAGCCGATTTCTCCAAGACTTTGGGCAGCTTGTACCACAGTGGCGGCCTTTTCATAAAATGGTTCCCCACCCATCGGGGAGAAACTGTCGAAGTCAAGAGCAAGAAAAAGATAGGCGTAGTAATTTAATATTGCTGTCAGATTATTGTCGATGGTAGTCGCATTAAAGATCAAAGGCTCCCCTTCTCTATATTCAAAGCTTACCCTGGTGTCTTTGAAGTTAAATAGCGTCGTGGTATAGGTAGAGTTGTAGACAGGCCTGGAGAGTTGCACCTGCAGATCCCCAGTGATTCTGTCGTCAGTATATTCACTTACAGTCAGAAACAATCGGCAATCTAATTTTTCATTATTGGCGAATGTAGCATTTGAGAATCTGGTTTCATTCATATATTCCGACATGGCCTCCTGCAGAGTCTGGAACACAGATTTTGATCCCCCTTCGATTTTCTGCGCATTGACCTCAACAGTGCAGTTGAGTTCCTGAGCGGCAGCTCCGGAGGAAAGCATCATGGCTGAGGATGCAAGAATATATTTCAATGTTGTCTTTCCCTTCATCTCAAATACTAACTTTAGAAACCTTCTAATTCTTCAATCTGGTCAAGAATGTCTTTCGCTACCTCTGTCTTTCTCTTTGCCTCAAATTCAATTTCTTCACCATTCTTTTTCAAGATGCTGACCTGATTTGTGTCCTTATTGAAGCCAGCAAGAGGATTTTGGAGCGAGTTGAGCACAATCATATCAAAGCCCTTCCTATTCATCTTTTCCATCGCATTCTCATGCTCATGGTCAGTTTCAAGAGCAAATCCAACAAGAATTCTATTTCCTTTTTTCGCTCCTAAATGGAAAGCAATATCAGGATTCTTCACTAATTCAAGGGTCAATCCATCGGTTTTCTCTCGCTTTATCTTGGTATCATGGCATTCTTTTGGTGCATAGTCAGCAACGGCTGCCGATAGAATAGCCGCATCACACTCCTCAAAAGCCTTTTCAGCTTCTTCAAGCATCTGCTTTGCGCTTCTAACGTTGATTCGCTTTATGCCATTGCTTGAAGTTTGCAATGCAACCGGTCCGGTCACAAGAGTCACTTCCGCTCCTCTTGCAGCTGCCTCTTCAGCTATAGCAAAACCCATCTTGCCACTTGAATAATTTCCGATAAACCTTACGGGATCAATATTCTCATATGTCGGCCCTGCTGTCACAAGAATTTTTTTTCCCTTAAGGCTCTCTTTGACCGAAAAATATTGCTCTACCCTTCTCAATATCTCTTCCGGCTCCTCCATTCTCCCCTTGCCTGTCAAATGACTCGCAAGTTCTCCGGATCCGGGTTGAATTATCTCGACTCCATCCTGCTGCAGAGTTGAAATGTTTCTTTGTGTAGAAGGATGTGCCCACATATCAAGATCCATGGCTGGTGCCACCATAACATGACTTTTTGCAGAGAGGTAAGTCGTGATGAGCATATTGTCCGCTACGCCATTTGCCATCTTTCCAATGGTGGAGGCGGTAGCCGGGGCTATTACCATGAGGTCTGACCATAGACCTAAATCCACATGAGAATGCCACTCCCCCGTGTTGGCGGCGAAAAACTCTGACACCACCGGTTTCCCGCTGAGCGCTGCAAGTGTAGCCGGAGTGATAAACTGCTTCCCATTGGGTGTGATGACTACCTGAACTTCAGCTCCTGCTTTTATAAAAAGACGCAAAAGATAAGCACTTTTGTAGGCCGCTATTCCTCCGGAAATGCCAAGAATAATATGTTTACCCTTCAAAGTTTGCATTGCGCTTACTTTTTCTTTAGAAATTCATACTGGAGCCTGCGAAGCTGGTCTTTTGTTTCCTTTGGGAAGTCACCCTGCATTATCCACTGGATGAACCCTGGTTCATGACGCACCACATCTTTCACCTTCCTCCCCTTGTTCTTGCCGAAATTAAATATGGGCTCATGATTGTCATCATAAATCATTCTTCCAGCAAGGTCTACATTCCTGCCTCCACTTGAGAATTCAGCAAGCGACTTTACATCGTTTTTAAGTTCAGGATACCTGTCAAGCTGGCTGAGAAGCACTTCATACGTTGCCCTGGTGTCTGCAGTGGCTGAATGAGCGTCTGTCAGATCCTTGCCGCAATAAAAACGGTATGCTGCCACAAGGGTGCGTTGCTCCATCTTATGGAAAATACCTTGGACATCGATGAAATTTCTCCCGGCCACGTCAAACGAAAGTCCTGCGCGTCCGAATTCCTCTATAAGCAGAGGCACATCAAATTTATTGGAATTGAAGCCTGCGATATCACTGTCAGAGAAAAGTTCATGCAGCGACTTGGCTATTTGGCGGAATGTAGGGGCATCCTTCACATCTTCATCCGTAATATGATGGATAGCTGTGCTTTCCTCCGGAATATGGCATTCAGGATTGATCCTGCGTGTCTTCTCTTCAGAATGTCCGTCCGGGAAGACCTTGATGAGAGATATCTCTATTATCCTGTCTGAAGTTACGCTTGTGCCGGTGGTCTCCAGATCAAAGAAAATTATTGGGCGGTTCAGATTCAGTTGCATGATAAAAAATTAAAAGTTATTCAATCACCTGCATCGGCATCTGAAGCATCACTACATTTTCATTTTCCTTCTGCTCAAAAGGCATGAATAGGCCGGGTCGCCCCGGATCAGATAGTTTCACCACGATCGAATCCCCCGGAAGATTGTTGAGGACTTCAAGCATATACACGCTGTTGAAGCCTATCGATAGCGGACTCCCCTCGTATGAGCAAGACACTCGCTCATCAGCCTTTGTGGAATAGTCAAGGTCTTGCGATTGCAATATCACTGAGTTCTCGTCCATAGTCATCTTCACCAAGCTTGATGCCTTGCTTGCAAAGAGAGATACTCGCCGCATGGCTGAAAGAAGCCCCGTGCGGTCTACTGTCAGCTCATTGGGATTGTCCTGCGGAATCACGCGATTGTAGTTTGGATAATTACCTTTCACAAACCGGCATCCAAGTCTGAAATCCCCAAATGAAAAGATTGCGCTCTTCTCATCCTTACGTATCTTGACATTTTCTGTCTCTTTGCCTATCAGGGACCGAAGTATACTTGCAGGTTTCCCCGGAAGGATAAACGATGTCTCACGGTTTGGGTGATATTCTGTGTTGATATAGCGCACGAGCTTATGAGTGTCAGAACCCACGAATGTTATATCCTCTTCATGGAAATCCCAGTACACACCTGTCATCATAGGCCTGATGGTCTCTGTGCTTATGGCAAAGAGAGTAAAATCAAGCCCTCTTTGTATCACTCCGGCTGGGATAATCATTTCTATCGAAAGGTCATCAGTCTCAAAACTCTGCGGATATTCAGCTGCGTCAACACCCATGAATGCAAAGTGACCACCCGGGAAGATCAGGTCAACTGTCCCTGTCGTCTCTTCTATCTCAAATGTGAGGGGGAAATTAGCCACTTCCTTCACGACTTCCATCAATCTCTTGGCATTGATAGCAATCTTCCCGTCAAGTCCTTGATTGGTTATCTCAAGCCTGGCAGTCATCACAGTCTCTTGGTCAGAGCCTGTGATATAGAGATTATCTTCCTTGACTTCAAGTAGAAAATTGTCAAGAATGGAGAGCGCATTTTTTGCATTCACCACCTTGCTGACAGCTGAAAGTTGCTGCTGCAGAGTCTTTCCGTGAACATTAAATTTCATATATATGGTCTATTACATTATTTTTCAATATCTTATCATCTCGCCAAGTTTGCTTCGCAATCGCGGCGATTCTTAATTGACAAAGATAGCAAAAAAAATTCGCATATGCAAAAAAAGTTCCATGCAATTTAGTTGCATGGAACTTATGGTGAATCTAAATTCTGTTTATTCTTCAGTAGCTTCTGCCACGACAATCACAGGAACTTCTGCATTTACGTCGCGGTGGAACTTCACTGTGCAAACATATTCGCCAACCACCTTGATGGGGTTTTTAAGCGAGATAAGCTTACGGTCAACGTTATGACCAAGCTTAGCGAATGCTTCTGCAATATGAGCTGCGCCTACGCTGCCATAGATAACGCCATTTGCGCCGGTCTTAGCCTCGATAGTGAGAGTGACGTCTTTGATTGCGTCTGCTTGTGCCTGTGCATCTGCAAGGATAGCTGCAATCTTATGGGCACGCTGACGGAGATTTTCCTGAAGTTCTTTGAGGTTAGCGTCAGAAGCGATCACTGCCTTACCCTGCGGAATCAGATAGTTACGTCCATAACCATCCTTCACTTCCACTACATCATCCTTGTAGCCCAGTTCGACTACGTTTTCTTTAAGAATAAGTTTCATATATAGCTTTCGTTAAAATGGTTATTATTTCATTAAGTCAGTTACATAAGGAAGAAGAGCGAGGTGGCGTGCACGCTTTACAGCCTGTGCCACACGACGCTGAAACTTCAGTGAAGTGCCTGTGATGCGGCGGGGAAGAATCTTACCCTGCTCGTTGAGGAACTTCTTGAGGAATTCAGGATCCTTATAGTCAATATATTTGATGCCGCTGCGTTTGAAACGGCAGTATTTCTTCTTACGGGTGTCTACTGTAAGAGGAGTAAGATAACGGATTTCGCTGTTTGCTGCCATGATTATGCCTCCTTGTTTTCTGCTTCAGCCGGAGCCTCTGCTGTTTCACTTGCTTTGTTTGCTCTCAGGTTGCGACGCTTCTCTGCATACTCTGCTGCATACTTGTCAAGACGGAAAGTGAGGAAACGGAGCACTTTCTCATCGCGACGGTAAGCGATTTCGAGTTGCTTTACGATTGTCGGCTCACCTTCAAACTCGAGAAGGCAATAGAAGCCTGTTGATTTCTTCTGGATGGGATAAGCCAGCTTGCGGAGACCCCATTCCTCTTCATTGACGATTGTAGCACCGTTTGCTGTCAATACGCCTTTGAATTTTTCTACCGCTTCCTTCATCTGTTCGTCAGACAAAACGGGAGTTAAAATGAAAACGGTTTCGTAACGATTCATACGTTTAATTAATTAATTGGTTATTTTTCACTGCTTTGATGGCAACAAGCACCCCCATCGCCTCAAAAACGCCACAAAATTACAAAAAAATTTCCATTCCACCAAATCCCCACCCTAAAATATTTATTTTAATTATTCATCTAACCATTACGGCCGTGACATGACTGTGTTCGCCGCCCTTTACTATCCCTGCCATAGGAGGTGGGACTTGAATACTATTCTACAATGATATCCTCACAATCGTCGGTGATAAAAATGGGACGAGCGTCGGGAGAAACAGCCTCCACTGTCACGTTTCTTAAGAGGATATCTTTAGCATGGTTGAGCCAAAAACCTTGGGCAGGAAGAATACCCCACATCGTCGATTCCGGATACTCCTTTATCTTCTCATCAATTGGAGCAGGGGTCAGCGGCTGGCCACCTGCATGGCGAATACTGATGTCGTGAAGTTGAATATCTGTGACAGGATGTCCGGCTACTCCTGTTATAGAACTTCCTGTTGGGCCTGCATCATCTATGAGTATATCGTGAAGCACCACTCCACTTATAGAACCGATACCCTCTACAGGATGATCTTTTGAATAAGGGCGTGCTCGATCGGCAAGACGAATGAAAATCGGCGATTCAGTGCCACGTATTGTGATATCAGATATGTCTACGTTTCGCATGATGCCTCCATCCACTATCTCTAGAGAGATTGCTGAGTGACCGATCCCGCCCGGATAACCGAAGAACTGGGAAGATTGGTCAGCAGATGGCTTTACCGCAATGCCTCGAATAATGACATTGCGGAATCCACCATTAGTCTCAGTCCCGAGCTTGATAGCATTACAGTGGGATGAGACCACGCAGTTGGAAATCACAATATCCTCGCAAAGACGCGGAGAAGTGCTCTTAAGCGTAATAGCATCATCGTCGGAATCTGCTATCATATTTGCGACAGTCACATTATGGCAACCATCTATGTCAAGCGCATCATTATTGTAATTGTTTCGATTGATTACTGTAATGCCATCTATACGCAGACGATCGCAGGCGAGATAATGCTGCATCCAGCAACCGGAATTTTTTAGAGTGATACCTTTTACCTCAATATCTTTTCCACGAATAATACGCAGAAGGTGTGGACGGGTGATTCCTTCATCGTTCCATGATAGTTTAGGAAAAGCTTTTCCACGTCCGTCAATAGTGCCGAAACCTGAAATGGAAACGTTTTCCACCGAGTCTGCATATATGAGCTGAATGGTCGGAATTCCGGTGCGAAGAGAAATGTAATTACTTGTGTAAGGTGTATAATCATCAATTGAGGTACTTCCATATAAAGTCGCACCCTCCTCAAGATAAAGATGCACATTGCTACGCAGCTGCAAAGATCCCGTCTTGAAGTCACCAGTGGGAACCACTACCCTTCCTCCTCCCGAATTCGAACACTCATCGATAGCTTTTTGAATAGAAGAAGTTGACAGGAGCGTTGTGTCAGCGACGGCACCGAAATCCGTGATATCAAATGTGCGAGCTGACACCGTCAAGTTAGCACAAGTTAGAATGGAGAATAATAACTGGAATTTCATGATTTTTAAGGTTAATCTATGCAAAGTTAACAAATAATTTCTCCTTATCCAAGGAAACTGTTAAAATTTTATAAGTTTGTGATAATTGAGAAAATTTATTAACTTTGCAATCATAACATAACTCAAGATAAAAAAGATGAAAAGGATTATTTTTATATCTGCATTGTTGTTGACAATACTATGTGCTAATGCCCAGACGAAAGCGAAGGTATATAATGAGTCAATAAATCCTGATACACAAATTACTGAAGCCATAGCAAAAGCTTCATCTGACGGGAAGTTTGTAGTGGCTCAGTTAGGTGGAAATTGGTGTAAATGGTGCATTCGATTTGCAAAATTTGTTGAGAACGATCCAGAAATCAAGAAACTGGTAGATGACAATTTCGAATTCATACATGTAAACTATAATCCACGAAACCCTGAAGCTTCAACTGACCAGGAAGCGACTGCAGCTGCTTTGAAGAGATTAGGAAATCCGGTCAGATTCGGCTTTCCTGTATTAATTATTCTTAATGCAGAAGGCAATGTAATCCATACGCAGGATTCCGGTTTTTTGGAATCAGGAGAAGGATACGACAAGGAAAAAGTAATCCGGTTCTTTGAAACTTGGACACCAGAGGCAGTGAAAAAAGCGAGCAACCTATAGTCGCTTCCCATATTTATTTTTTATATTTCTATAAAGGAGCAGAAACCATACCGGCGATGACTTCTCCTATTACTGTATCGTCTGATTCGAGAGTAATTGTAATATTACTGGTATCTTCTGATATTGTAATTGTTTGAGTTTTAAATCCAATGTAACTAATTTCTAGTGTATCTCCGACACAAGCATTCAATTTAAATCTACCATCTGAATCTGTAGCCGCAGCTGACTCCGAGCTTCTATTCAAAACGATTACTCCTATCAGCGGTTCTTTCAAAACCGTTCCATCAGGAGCAATTTCATCGTAATAGACCGCCCCGGCAAGCTCAATAGAATTTTCATGTCCTAAACACTTTTGACAAACACAGTCAGAAGAATTCAATGGCACATGTGCTTGATTAGCAATAGGCATAAACATAGCGAGCGATGCGACAGAGATACCCGCAATAGAAACAGCTTTACCGGCAAGAGAACGTGAACGCAACTCCTGCTCAAGATATCGGACTTCGGCTTCGCATTTAGGACACGTACCATTACAATCACCTTTATATCTACATTCAGACGTCACAAAATCTATATCGTTAGCAGCCGCAATTTGTCGGCGTATCTCTTTAAGTATCCGGCATATATGTTTTCCCCTATGCATAGTCAACGAATTCTTTTTTGATATGTGAATGAATCGAAGTTTGTAAATCCTAAAGTTTCAAGAAAATTTTGGCTCTTTGTTCGGTCGGAAACCTTATTGAAGCCTGGTATCAGCGGAAGACGAATAAGGCAGTCTCGTTGCCTTCCTACAAGAACTATTAATCTAAGATTATCAAGTACGTGATCATTGGTTTTACCGGTATATTTATAATAAATATCTGGATTAATATCTTTGATATCAATAATAAAAGAATTTACAATAGGAAGCAACTCTTTAATGTTGGAACTTGAAACATTGAGTGACGTCTCAAGATTAATTTGCCAAGATGGACCACATATTTCACGAAACTCCCGGATAAACTTCGGATAAAGACATGGCTCCCCTCCCCCGAAAGTGACACCCCCTTTAGTTGCAAGAAAATATAGTTCATCAATGCATGTCTCGGCATACAATTCTTCCGGGGTATATTCTCTGAATCGGCTGCCATCACCTATAGATTGTGGATTAAGACAGAATTGACATCGAAGTGGGCATCCATGAAAAGCAACCAAAGTAGTTACTCCGTCACCATCTGTCGAAAGACGATGACGTACAATCCCGATTATCTTAGCTCTCTCTGCCATAGTTCAAAAAATGTAGACATTAATTTACCCGACTACTTGCCAAAATTATACAAACTTTTTGAATTATCAAAATAATATCCAATAATAAGAGTTCTATGAGCCAAAAATCATGACAATATCATAAAGCGCCTCTCCGAGTCTTCTGAGTTTTTTCAGATCTCCTCTTGCTAAAGCCTTAGGTTTCGACATAATAACAGCTCTCCGAGCCGACATGTAGGGCTCCATCAAACAAAGATGAGATTTTTTGAAATCATGTGTAACAAATTCTAATCTTCTGCGTATATAGGACGTAAGCATATGAAGACAGATCATTTGACATCCACGTTTATGGCACTTCGTCAACGCCTCCATCGAAGTGCTCTTGCATATCTCAAAGACGATGAGGATGCGAGAGATGCTTTGCAGGATACATTTGTAAAATTGTGGAAGTCAGAAGAAATGGAAAGTGATTCGGAAGCTTCTTCAAAACTTTTTGTGGCATTAAAAAATATTTGCATCGACCGTATAAGACGAAGAAGAACGGTAGCACTGGAAGATTCACATATGGTGTCGTTGAAGATAGAAGCATCCACAGGAGAAGATATGGAACGTCTGGAATCGCTTCTTACAGCAGGCCTAACTCAAGTGCAAAGGCATATTTACTCCTTATCCGTTCATTATTCGATGGATTATGAAGATATTGCAAAGCGAATGAACATGACGGAAGGAGCAGTAAGAACGCAAATGTGCAGAGTAAGAAAGAAAATAAGTGAAAACTACAAAATACTTGATAGATAATGGATAATTTGGAGAAAGATAAATATCTTAGCATAGAAGAAACGGAACAATTGTGCCGTCTCTATATGGAATGCAGACTTACACTTCTTGAAGAGGCAGAGCTGCAATACGTGTTAGGACTGCTTCCATATGATTCGCCTATCATTGAGGAAGTAAGGAGACTGATGGATATTTCGTTGTCTTGTGAAATAGAAACTCAGGAAAGTCAACTTTTTAAACCGGGCAAGAAGAAAAATATTATTAAAAATTTACTTCTTGTGGCAGCTTCAGTTGTACTGCTCTTATCGATTGGAATACCAATTTATTATCATTTCGAACAAGAATCTGAATTGTATTGTCAGGTTTTTTCCAATGGTCAAGAGGTAAGCAAAGATAAAGCTCTTGTTATTGCTGAAGGAGAGTTGGAACGCATCGATCAATTCTTCGAAAATATAAAGAATATTGAATCTGAACAACAACAACAAATTGAATCTTTAAAATAGTACACAATCATGAAAAGATATTTGCTTCTTTCTTTTATCGCGGTAATAAACCTCGTGGGTTTTGCAGCCTCTCCAAAACTTGCTTCTGAAAAGATATTCGAAGATCTCGACCTGTATGATCCTTCCCTTTCGATCACCATAATGGAGCGTCCAAATCAAACTGTCCATACGTTGAGTTTCAAAAACAAACCGGATCTTCAGAAAAAGATAAAGAAAGCATTGGAATCAGATAAGGAAAAGGCTATTAAAAAGTCTTTGGTAACGGATAATGGTGAGATTTCAGAATCATTCGTCATAATAAATGACGAGGGGGAGTTCAAGATTGGCTATACGAATTCCAAGTCGAAGGAAGTATATTTTTTTGTAAAGAAGGTGTATAAAAACAACTCCAGAAACGTAAAAAAACCGTCAAAGGCAAAAAGGGCATCAAAAGCGAAAAAAACAGCTACTCTCAATAAACGAAACAAATCTCCAAAGAGCGTCAAAACTCTAAGAAGAGAGCAAATGATAGATAATAACACATTATTAATTATAGAAACAACAGATCCTGACTTCCTGACAGAAATATAATATGGTAATGTTCCGGACAATGTGCGAATAGAGCTAAGGTTATGAAAGTACTGTGCATATTGATTCAGCTACGTTGATTTTTACAGATATGTTTGCGAAATTCTAAAAAAAATTGTAATTTTGCGTGCTGAATAAATATTTACAGCATGGAGACAAAATACATTTTTGTTACCGGAGGTGTAGTTTCTTCCCTTGGAAAAGGGATCATATCCTCCTCTCTTGCCTGTCTGCTCAACGCACACGGCTATCGGGTTACAATCCAGAAGTTTGATCCCTATATCAACATCGACCCCGGCACCCTTAATCCTTATGAACATGGTGAGTGCTATGTAACAGAAGATGGTCATGAAGCTGACCTTGATCTCGGGCATTATGAACGGTTTACCAATGTCCCGACCTCACGAGCCAACAATGTAACGACCGGACGTATCTATCAGAACGTGATAGAAAAAGAACGCCATGGCGATTATCTCGGTAAGACAGTGCAGATCATCCCCCATATAACGGATGAGATCAAGCGCAACGTAAAGCTTCTCGGTGATACCGGAAAGTTCGACTTCATAATCACGGAGATCGGAGGCACGGTAGGCGACATCGAATCGCTCCCCTTCCTTGAAGCCGTGCGTCAGCTACGTTGGGAACTTGGAGACAGTGCACTATGCATCCACTTGACATATGTGCCATATCTCCATGCTGCCAAAGAGCTGAAGACCAAGCCAACACAGCACTCCGTGAAGCAACTTCAGCAACTCGGTATTCAGCCGGATGTGCTCGTTCTTCGTACCGAACATGACATTCCGGAGGGAATGAGAGCCAAAATCGCTCAGTTCTGCAATGTCGCAAAAGACGCAGTGATCCAATCGCTCGACTGCCCGAGCATCTATGAAGTTCCCCTAATGCTCCACAGCCAGAATATGGACGAGATCGTATTGCGTAAGATGCATGTACCTGTATATGGAGAGCCGTTGCTAAAACCATGGCTCGATTTTGTAGAGAAAATCAATACTGCAGAGAAAGAAGTCTCAATAGGTCTTGTAGGGAAATATGTAGAACTTCAGGATGCCTATAAATCAATCAACGAATCGCTATTTCAGGCTGCCACCTATTGCCATCATAAATTAAACCTCAAATATATCCATAGTGAAAAACTCACTGAAGAAAATGTAGAGGAAATGATGGCGGATCTTGATGGAGTAATCATAGCTCCCGGATTTGGCAACCGTGGAATCGAAGGAAAATTCGTAGCATTGAAATGGTGTAGAGAAAATGACGTTCCGACTTTCGGCATATGTCTTGGGATGCAATGTATGGTAATAGAATTTGCCCGTAATGTTCTTGGATACAAGGATGCAAACAGCACTGAGATGAATCCGAACACTTCTCACAATGTCATTGACATGATGGAAGAACAGAAGCATATATCTGACATGGGCGGAACCATGCGCCTTGGTGCATATGATTGCAGACTGGCTACGGGTAGTCTTGTGGCTGAAGCCTACGGCAGAACAGACATAAGCGAGCGTCACCGTCACCGCTATGAGTTTAATAACTCTTACCGTGAGGAATTCGAAGCGGCAGGCATGCGCTGCTCCGGGGTCAATCCTAAGTCAGGGCTGGTGGAAGTTGTAGAAATACCCGGCAAGCGATGGATGGTAGGCACCCAATATCATCCTGAGTATTCAAGCACTGTGCTGAATCCGCATCCACTCTTCATGTCGTTTATGAAAGCTGCGATAAAATACCAAACAGAAAAGGAAGGACTTACAACTAATAGCTGATAACTGACAACTGAAAACTGACAACTAAAATATGGTAAGTGTCAACGACCTAACAATGGAATTTTCCGCACGTCCGATATTTTCGGATGTGAGCTTCGTAATAAATAAAACTGACAAGATAGGCCTCGCAGGGAAAAACGGCGCAGGCAAATCCACTATGCTCAAGATTATAGCCGGACTTCAACAGCCTACTTCCGGAAGCGTATCAAAACCATCTGAAGTAACCATTGGCTATCTTCCACAGCAAATGAAGCTTGCCGACGACACTTCCATAATTAACGAAGCACGCAAAGCTTTTGCTCACATAGATGAGCATAAAGCTCATCTTGAAGATCTCAACAATCAGCTTGCCACCCGCACCGACTACGAAAGCGACTCTTATGCAAAGTTGATAGAAGACATCGAGTATCTAAACGACCGACTCTCGATGGAGGGAGCAGACAATATGGAGGCCGAAGTTGAGAAAACGCTTATGGG
>JAIDSL010000077.1 GCA_029061255.1 Muribaculaceae bacterium | reverse complement strand
GAGGAGATGAAAGACCATGTGCAGGGACTGCTCGAGAAACTCGGTCTCCCCTGGCACATCCTGCGCCTCTGCGGCGGCGACATGAGCTTCACATCGGCAATCACTTTCGACTTCGAGGTGTTCAGTGCTGCCCAGAAGCGTTGGCTTGAGGTGAGCTCCGTATCGAACTTCGAGACATACCAGGCAAACCGCCTGAAATGCCGCTACCGTGGCGCAGACAAGAAGATACATCTCTGCCACACTCTGAACGGAAGCGCACTGGCGCTGCCGAGAATAGTGGCTGCGCTGCTTGAGAACAACCAGACTCCGGAAGGGATCGTGGTTCCTGAATGCCTGAGGAAGTATACCGGATTTGACATCATTGATTAAAAATTAAAATGCATTGCATAATTGGTTTCGATCAATCAAGCCAGTTCTAATTAATCTATCATAAAGCGCCTCTCCGAGGCTACTGTGCTATAGTCTGGATTACCCCAGGCTGAAGCCTGGGGTTCGGGCATAATTATCAGGTCTCCGACCTGATTCATGCTCAAAGTTTTGATGAGATTTCGGTGACTTATGAAGATTATGCATTATGAATTATAAATTATACTGATGGCTGCTTATATAAGTAAGGAAGAGAAGAGGATTCCGATCGACGACCCTACGGGGCGTTGGTCGGAGCTAACGCTCCTGCCGGAATGGGAGGAGGATATCTACGATGTGTATACCGTCAAGAAATACGGCAAGTGGATTATGCTGAAGGCCCTCAAGGAGAAATATCGCGACGACCCGAAATATAAGGCCATCATTGAGAAGGAATTCGATATTCGCTACAACTTGAGTCATCCAAACCTGGTGGTGGTGAATGACTTTGATGAGATTCCGGGGATCGGGATGGCCATCATCACGGATGATGTGTATGGCTATTCGCTGCGCCGACTCATCGACGAGAAGCGTCTGACTCCAAAGATCATCCAGAGGCTCACCACGCAGCTTCCTGATGTCATGGAGTATATTCAGGAAAACCATATAAAGCATCCACCGATCACGCCTGAGAATATCATCTTCACAGAGTATAATGAAAACCTGAAGTTGATCAATGTGGGTAATGACCACAGGGATAGGCTTGAGCATCAGGACACCAAGCTTGACATCATCAATTATGGGAGGCTTATCAACGAAGTTCTCGACAATCTGCCTGAGCAGTTGCCGAAGTTGCGCCGCGTGGCAAAAAAGGCGGAAGACCCTGAGGGGCCGATAAATAATGTGCAAGAACTGAAGATGGCCCTGATAGAGAGGAGCCAAACTTCAACGCTATGGATGCTGCTTGGATTCATCATAATGATGCTGGGCGTGCTTATCGCTATAACGATCTCGCTTAGATGATGGTGGACGCACGAGCCGTGCGTCCCTACAAGGAGGCCACTTTATACTTGAATCTACTTATAAAACTACGACCATTGAGAAGAAATGATTGAGATAAAGGAAATCGAGATGATACCGTCGGAGCTGAAGAAGTTTGTTCAGCTCCAGATTGATATGTATGAGGATAATCCGTATTTCGTGCCGCCGTTGGTGAGCGATGATGTGGATACTCTCAACCCGAAGAAAAATCCGGCGTACGACTTCTGCGATGTGCGCTGCTTTATGGCTTACAAGAACGGCAAGCCGGTAGGGAGAATCGCCGGCATCATCAACAATACGCTCAATGAGAAGCATGGAGCTAAGGACATCCGATTCGGTTTCATCGATTTCACTGATGAGATAGAGGTAAGCCGTGGTCTGCTCGAAAAGGTAGAGGAGTGGGGACGCGAGCGTGGACTGAAGCGCATCGTGGGACCACTCGGATTCACCGACCTCGACTATGAGGGAATGCTCGTGGAGGGTTATGACCAGCTCAGCACAATGGCCACCATATATAACTACTCTTACTATCCCGAGCACATGCATGCCTTGGGGTATGACAAAGACACTGACTGGGTGGAATATCTCATGGAGGTGCCCGATGGAGTTCCGGATAAGCACAACCGCATATCGGAGATAGTGAAGAAGAAGTTCGGTCTCAAGGTGGCTAAGTTCACGAGCAAGAAGGAGATAAAGGAAAAGTATGGCCGTGCGCTCTTCGAGCTCATCAACGAGGCATATGAGAAACTCTACCAGTACTCCCCTCTCACCGACCGCCAGATAGAGCATTATATCGACGTCTACTTAGGCCTGCTTGACCTGAGCCTGGTGAGCTGCATTGTGGATTCTGACGAGAAACTTGTAGGTGTAGGCATATGCATGCCCTCGATGAGCAAGGCTCTCCAGAAATCGAAGGGGAAGATGCTTCCTCTTGGATGGTGGCACCTGCTTAAGGGACTCAAAGGGAAGAACGACCGCGTAGACCTGCTGTTGATAGCCGTCAAGCCGGAATATCAGGGGAAGGGGGTCAATGCCCTGCTTTTCCAAGACCTTATCCCTGCTTTTATCAATCATGGATACAAGTATGTGGAGTCGAATCCGGAGCTGGAGAGCAATGCGAAGGTGCAAAACCAGTGGGATGCCTTTACCAACAGGCAGCATAAGCGGAGAAGGAGCTATACGAAGGAGATTGAATGAAGCCAAAGGCTTCATTCAAAGTATTGGCGCTTCGCGCAGTATTGGCGGCGGAGCCGCAGTATGGAAGTATCGGCGCTTCGCGCAGTATTGGCGAGCGGAGCTCGCAGTATGAAGTATTGGCGCTTCGCGCAGTATCGGCGAGCGGAGCTCGTAGTATGAAGTTTTGGCGCTTCGCGCAGTATTGGCGAGCAGAGCTCGCAGTATGAAGTATTGGCGCTTCGCGCAGTATTGGCGAGCAGAGCTCGCAGTATGAAGTATAAAGTATTATGAGATGGGAAATGCGGAAGAAGTAAAGCCGTATAATGATGATGAGGCTAAGGGGAAGCAGGTGGGGGAAATGTTTGATTCCATTGCTCCTGCCTACGACTTCATGAACACAATGATGACGGGTGGGCTTCACGTGCGCTGGCGCAACAAGGCCCTGAAGATGGCGGCTGCCCGACTCCCTAAAGGGGAACCCAAGATGGCACTTGATGTGGCTTGCGGCACGGGCGACGTTTCTTTCCGCCTCCATGAGCTCTTCCCGAAGACCCACATCACCGGACTCGATCTTTCTGCCGGGATGCTTAAGATAGCCAAGGAAAAGCTTGCCGGCATGGACCATTCAGCTCAGGAGCACATCACTTTCATCGAGGGAGACAGTCTCGATATGCCATTCCCGGACGATACATTCGACCTTGTGACTGTAGCATATGGGGTGAGAAACTTTGAGCGACTGGAAGATGGCTACCGCGAGATGCGGAGGGTGCTGAAACCCGGAGGAGTGCTGTGCGTCATAGAGCTTTCCGAGCCTGCAAATCCATTGATCAAGAGCGGCTACAGGCTTTATTCGAGAAACGTGATCCCACTGATCGGGAGGATGGTGAGCCATGACACGCGTGCTTATTCTTATCTGCCGGAGTCGATAGCAGCATGCCCGCAACGTGGGGAAATGACGACATTGATGGAGAGGGCGGGATTCCGCGAGGCAACTTTCAAGTCGTTGACCCTCGGAGTCATAACGATTTACATTGCAACAAAATGAATAGAAAGGATTTTGAGATAATGGCTCCTGTAGGGAGCTGGGAGTCGCTGGCGGCTGCCCTACAAGCAGGTGCTGATGCCGTCTATTTCGGCATCGAGGGGCTAAATATGCGGTCGCGTTCGAGCGCAAACTTCACCGCCGATGATATGGACGAGATAGTGCGCCGCTGCTCCGAGAAGGGCGTGAAGACTTACCTGACGGTCAACACTGTTATCTACGACAACGACATGGACCTTCTCCACAAGATAATAGACCGTGCGCACGCTGCGCATATCTCAGCGATCATCGCCTCCGACATGGCGGCGATTCTCTATGCGCGCCACATCGGTCAGGAGGTGCATATCTCAACACAGGTTAATGTCACCAATATAGAAGCTGTGCGCTTCTATGCGCAGTTTGCCGATGTGATGGTGCTTGCGCGAGAGCTGAACCTCGACCAAGTGAAGGCAATTCATGAAGCCATCGAGAAAGAGGGATTGAAGGGACCGAACGGAGAGCCGATAAGACTCGAGATGTTCTGTCACGGAGCACTCTGTATGGCAGTCAGCGGGAAATGCTATCTCTCGCTGCATCAAATGAACTCGGCTGCCAACCGAGGTGCGTGCACACAGATATGTCGCCGCTCATATACAGTGACTGACAAGGAAACGGGCGACCAGCTTGAGGTGGACAACCAATATATAATGAGTCCGAAAGACCTCAAGACGATTCATTTCCTCAACAAGATGGTGGATGCCGGAGTGCGTGTATTCAAGATCGAGGGACGCGCGAGGGGGCCGGAATATGTGAAGGAAGTGGTGGAATGCTACTCGGAGGCTCTCGAGGCTATATGCGCCGGGGAGTTCAGCGATGAAAAACTCCAGGGCTGGGAGGAAAGGCTCGCAAAGGTGTTCAACCGAGGCTATTGGGATGGCTACTATCTCGGACAGCGTCTTGGCGAGTGGAGCGGCAAGTATGGCAGCAGCAGCACCCGCGTGAAGGAATATATAGCAAAGGGAATAAGATACTACGACCGACTGGGTGTCGGGGAATTCCAGATGGAGTGCGGTGTGCTGAAGCCTGGGGATGAAGTTGTAGTCACCGGCCCTACAACCGGTGCACTTATCTTCAAGGTGGAAGAGCTGAGGCTCACGACTGACCCGGTGGCAGAGGTGAAGAAGGGCGACAGGTTCTCGATGCCGGTGCCGGAGAAGATACGGGCATCGGATCGGCTTTATCTTTGGAGGGATAAGTAGGGCGCTGCGCGCAGTATCGGCTTCGCAGTATGAAGTATCGGCGCTACGCGCAGTATTTATCCATGTCGGATGAACCAATACTGAAGATGGTTGTTGTAGTAGTAATGATGTATAAATTATAAATAGAAAAAACTATGAAAAAAATCAATCAGCTCGCAGTAGGCGCAGCTCTTCTTTTCGGCGCCGCTTCACTCTCTTCCTGCTCTGAGGAAAACAATGCTATGATCGGCACATGGACATCTTCAACTCCTGAAGTTGTGGTTCCTGCTATCGAAGGCGCAACATCGGCTACCGCTATCACAACTTTCGAATTCAGCGAAGGTACAGAAAAGGGCAATGGTCCGGTGAAGATGACAAAAGACTATACAGTTACTGCTCCTGACTCTGTGGGCAATGCAATCAATTATACAGTTAAGGCTTCTGTAGAGGGCAAGTGGACCCGCGAGGATAAGGGAGATGATGACTACTATCTCTCTTTCGACCAGAACACACTTGACGTAGCAGGCGTAGATGCTCCTGACGGACTTGGCGCTGTGACTGCAAACTTCCTTGGCAGCCTCGCACAGTACTCTAAGATCGAGGATGTGGATGTGACTAAAGACGGCTCAGTGCTGAGCTTCGAACTTGAGAGCACGGATGCGAAGGTGAGCTTCGCTCGCGTAGCGCGTTAAGCGTGACGCGTAGTGCGTAGCACATAGACATAAAAATAGGCTGTGTCGGTTGACACGGCCTATTTTGCATAAGAAACTATAATCTACGTGAAATTGAGCGCCTTAAACCATTAAGCATCTTGTCAATCTCTTCTAATTCATTTAGGATAGGAGTCATATCCGACTCAGGAACATATTCAAGATCCACGCAAAGCGTCAATTGGGTCACAAGTTCAGCCAAAGAACCACTTGAAATTGAAAGGAAATGAAGGAATTCTCTATCAGATCCTCGGCGTTGTCCTTCCGCTATGTTGGAAGGAACCGATATGGTAGATCTCCTTATTTGATCAGCGAGAGCAAATCTCTCTTCTATAGGAAGCAACCGTAAAATCTTATAGATATCCTTACAAATTGCCATAGAGTGCTGCCAGACCCTTAAATCTTTAAAATCATTGTTTTTCATTTGCGTTTCGCGTATAGCGTGGTGCGTGGTGCGTAGAGGGAATTTCGCGATACGCGATACGCATTACGCGCCACGCAACACGTTAATACTTGGGTTGGATCTGGTGGAAGACGGGCTTCATCATGAAGGAGAAGCCGTAGCTGCCGTAGGGGAGCATGTATTCCTGACGGGGCTGCGCACCCCAGCTGTTGACGCAGCCAAGTCCCATCTGAGCCTTGTCGATGCAGATGTTGGTGAAGTCTGATTTCTTTACGAGGGGACCGTGGCTGTGCGGAGTGCGGTCCTTGTTGGGATAGTCGTCAAGGCTGTCGATGCTGTAGTTGAGCGCGGATATCGAGAACGGATCCTGAGCCAAGAATTCCAGACCGTTGCCAGCGGCATTAAGCTGTTTCCAGTAGCGGACATCAGTCTTTGTGCCAGTCTCCTGCGGACGTATGTAGGGATAGAACTGGTCGGCTACTTTCTGGTTGTAGACACCGAGGAATGTGGAGTGGTTGCGGTCAGCGTAGTTCTCGATGGGGCCACGGCCATAGTATTCTATTGCATCGAATTCCTCAGGCATCTGCATCTGCATTCCGAAGCGGAAGAGATTGCTTCCTTCGGCACCTTCAGTAGGCTTGAAACTTTCTGTGACCATTATTTCGCCACTTGGAGTAACAGCATAGGATAATGCCAATGATCCTTTTACACCCGGCATATCATATTTGGCTTCCACAATAACTATACCATCATTTTCATGGTGCTCAAGAGAATTAAGTTTCATCTCAGGCTTGCGCCATGCCTCGTATCGGTGCTGAAGACCTGCACCGAAGTCGTTGTCGGTAGGAGCACGCCAGAAATTCGGAGTGAGTTGTCCACCTTCTGCGAGCATCTGCATTCCGTCGACCTCATACTTAGTCATGAAACCGGTGTGACGGTTAAACTCAATCTGGAAATCTTCACCCTTTATCTTAAGGAAATTGACATGATTGTTTATCACCTTCGGAGTAGCCAACAGTGTGTTCTTACCAACAACAGTTGAAGATGCGAGTGACTGAGAATGTTCCGGCATGAAGACTTCAAGCTGGTCGCGCGCTACAGCGTAGCCTGCGGGGAGGAGACCGTCGGTCTCCTTGAGGGTATAGTTCACATTGAGGAGCCATTCCCCCTTGTCGGAGATCTCACCATAAGGGATGGAGATCTGCTCTGTGGCACCGGGAGCTACGTTAAGATCGGAGATGGTACCCTTACGTACTGGCTTGCCGTCGTGGAGAAGAGTCCATTCGAGGTTTAGGTCGGAAAGGTCGCGGAAGAAGTTCTCGTTGTATACGCTGACCTTGCCGTTCTTGATGTCGACAGGAGTGGTCCATACGTTCTGGTAGAAGTAGCGCACTTCGTCGGCATGTGGGTTAGGAATTCGGTCAGGGCTTACCACACCGTTGATGCAGAAGTTGTTGTCGCTGGCGTCATAGTCATTGAAGTCGCCGCCATAGGCGAAATACTCAATGCCGTTCTCGTCCTTCATGCGGATGCCCTGGTCTACGAAATCCCAGATGAAGCCACCCTGTAGGCTTGGATACTGGCGGATGAGATCCCAGTATTCCTTGAAGCCACCCATTGAGTTACCCATAGCGTGGGCATACTCACACTGGATGAGAGGCTTTGGAGAATTTGGATCTTTGCCCCATGCTTCCATACCTTCGTATCCGTAATACATCGGGCAGAAGATATCGGTCTTTCCATTCTGATGAGCCTGCTCATACTGTACGGCACGTGATGGGTCGAATGCTTTCACCCAGTCGTAGGCATCCTCAAAGTTGGGACCGTAACCTGCCTCGTTACCAAGGCTCCAGAAGATGATGGAGGGATGATTAAAGTTACGCTGCACGTTGCGCTGGTTGCGCTCCTGATGCGCCTTATGGTAAGCCGGATTCTTGGCAAGGGTATGATCGCGGTAGCCCATGCCGTGGCTTTCCACGTTTGCCTCAGCCACTACATAAAGTCCATACCGGTCGCAGAGTTCATACCAGAGCTCATCATCGGGATAGTGGCAGGTGCGCACAGCGTTCATATTGAGCTTTTTCATAAGCTGCACATCCTCGAGCATACGTTCCGGGCTCACGACATAGCCACCGTCCGGGTCAAGCTCGTGGCGGTCGGCACCTTTGAAGAGAACCGGCTTGCCGTTTACAAGGATTTGATTTCCTTGTAGTTCAATCTTACGGAAACCCACGTTGACGGGGATTACCTCATCGTTACCGTCCATAGTGGCAGTAAGAGTATATAGATAGGGAGTCTCAGCAGTCCACTTGTTGGGGTTTGCCACCTGCATGGATGTCTTGCCAGACTTGGTTGCCTTGCCGGTTGCCACGGTATTGCCCTCGGCATCGGTCAGCGTTAGAGTGACGGGCTTGTTGGCTGTCAGTGTCAAGTCAATATCAAGCACACCATCGGTGTAATTGTTTGTAAGATCGGGGGTGACACGTATATCTGCAATGCGGTTCTTGTCGCGAGCGAAGAGATAGCAGTCACGGCCTACTCCTGACAGGCGCCAGAAGTCCTGGTCTTCGAGATAGGAACCGTCGCACCAGCGGAATACTTGGAAACATATGAGGTTTTCCTTGCCTGGGACGAGATAGGGAGTGAGATTGAACTCGGCCTCGAGCTTGCTGTCTTCGCTATAGCCTACGTATTTGCCATTGACCCAAAGGTAGATATTGGAAGTGACGGAACCGAAATGGGCGAAGATCTCCTTTCCTTTCCAGGAAGCAGGCACAAGAATCTCGCGACGGTATGTGCCGACGTGATTGTCCTGATCGGGCACGTTTGGAGGATCGTTGCGGAAGAAACGGTCCCAGGGATAGGCCATATTGGTGTACATCGGGTCGCCATATCCGTTAAGTTCCCAGCAACCGGGCACCTTTATAGTGTCCCAACCTTTATCGTTGAAGTCTTTTTTCCAAAAATCGGTGGGGCGGGAAGATGCGTCGTTGACCCAGTTGAACTTCCAGTCGCCATTGAGTGAAAGATAGTTGGATGATGATTTACGGTCTTCCTTAAAGGAGCCTTTCTCACCCTTTTTGAAGGCGAATGCCTCGGAGCGCATCGGGGCGCGGTTTACAGCATTTACCTCCGGGTCGAGCCATTCCTTGAAGGTCTGGGCCGAAAGGGGCGCGACGAGCAGGGCGAAAGCTGCAGCTAATATAGTCTTTTTCATGATAATAGGAATTAATAAAGAGGACGCACGAGCCGTGCGTCCCTACTTTTCGCGAAAAAAGCATTATAACACAAGCCCATAATTATGCATTATGAATTGTGCATCACACTGTGAGGATTTCTTTCTCCTTGGCAGAGAAGATCTCGTCGATTTTCTTGAGGTATTTGTCGTGAAGTTTCTGCACATTGGCTTCGGCATCTTTCTCTACGTCTTCGCTGAGGCCCTGCTTGATTTCCTTCTTCAAGCCATCGATAGCCTCGCGGCGAGCGTTGCGGACAGACACCTTGGCATTCTCAGCTTCTGCCTTGCACTGCTTTACGAGCTGCTTACGACGGTCTTCAGTAAGAGGCGGGATGCTGAGACGTATCACTTCACCGTTGTTTTCCGGAGTAATACCGAGTTCGGAGTTGATGATGGCTTTCTCAATCACCTTAAACATTGATTTCTCCCACGGTGTGATGGCGATGGTGCGAGCATCGGGGACGGAGACGTTAGCGACATTTGAGATAGGAGCCATGCTTCCGTAATAGTCGACACGGATGCCGTCGAGGAGTTTAGCAGATGCCTTGCCGGCGCGGATGCGGGCGAGTGTCTCTTCCAGATAGTCGGCAGCGAGTTCCATCGACTCCTGGGCATTGTCGAGATATTCTTTTACTTCCATGATATGTGTATTGATTTTAATTAATATACTAAAGTGCCGACGTTGTCGCCTTGCATCATTTTGAGGAGGTTGCCTTCTTTGTCCATGTTGAAGACGTAGATGGGCATCTTGTTTTCTTTGCAGAGGGCTGTGGCTGTGAGGTCCATAACCTTAAGACCCATGGAGATTACTGCGTCGTATGTGATCTTATCGAATTTTGTGGCTTTCGGGTCTTTCTCAGGGTCAGCAGTGTAGACGCCGTCGACACGTGTACCCTTTAGCATCACGTCTGCTTCGATCTCAATGGCGCGGAGTGCGGAGCCGGTGTCAGTAGTGAAGAATGGCTGGCCAGTGCCACAGCTCATGATCGCTACCTTCCCTTGCTTCATGGCGTCGATAGCTTCCCACTTACTGTAGGGTTTGCCAATCGGGAACATATTTATGGCAGTGAAGACCTGAGCCGGCTGACCTACTGACTCGAGGGCTGAGGAGAGAGCGAGAGAGTTAATGACTGTAGCGAGCATCCCCATCTGGTCGCCTTTCACGCGGTCGAAACCTTTGGATGCACCGGATAAGCCGCGGAAAATATTTCCGCCTCCAATTACGATTCCGACTTCCACGCCGGCCTGGGCTATTTCCTTGATCTGGCGGGCGTAAGCCTCGAGGCGGTCACGGTCTATGCCGTATCCTTGAGCTCCCATCAGCGATTCCCCGGAGAGTTTCAGGAGTATTCTTTTGTATTCCATGTCAGATTATGTTTAGGTTTTCACAAAGTTATTAAAAAAATCCCATCCTCCCAAATCAACTCTCGTTTTTTTTTATT
Source organism: Muribaculaceae bacterium (assembly GCA_029061255.1). Lineage (GTDB taxonomy): Bacteria > Bacteroidota > Bacteroidia > Bacteroidales > Muribaculaceae > Lepagella. The sequence goes on along the minus strand of JAIDSL010000077.1, from coordinate 13,995 downwards.
AACTTTGCATATAAACTCACGCAAAGAGCGCAGGGGAGCATGGAGCGCAGGGAAAACTGGATTGAAATAACCCTAAAGATATAATCATGAAACTTAGAAATATTGCATTGGGCGCGTTAGGATGTGCATGGATTACGGGAGCGGCAGCCATTGTAAGCAGTCCCGACGGACGATTGGTGCTGACTACTTCGCTGTCGGCAGAGGGACAACCGCTATATTCAGTGACATATGACGGCCAGCCGATCCTTCTCGACTCTCCGCTCGGATTCGTATCAAACATCGGCGACTTCTCCAAGGGACTCACCCTGACGGGAGAAAAGACCGGAAAGGTCGACAAATCGTATGATCAGGCCAAGATCAAGAAAAGCCACATCGATTGGCATGCCAATACCCTGACAGAAAGTTATTCGGCAGGCAAGAAACGCGATATGAGCATCGAATGGCAAGTAGGCAATAATGATATCGCTTTCCGCTATTTGATTCCAGTGGAGGGTGATACCCGAAGCATGATAATAGAAAAGGAAGCATCGGGTTTCCGCTTCCCCGATTTCACCACCACTTTCCTTACTCCGCAGAGCGATGCGATGATAGGATGGAAACGCACCAAACCATCGTATGAGGAGAACTACAAGGCTGATGCTCCACTTTCAGAAAAATCTCAATATGGCCATGGCTTTACCTTCCCTGCCCTTTTCCATGTAGGCGACAACGGTTGGGCACTCCTTACCGAGACCGGAGTCGACGGCTACTTCTGCGGAAGCCGCTTGGGCGACTATAAGGATGGAATATTCGCAATCGAATACCCTATGCCGGAGGAAAACAATGGCAACGGCAGTGCAAATCCCGCAATCGGTCTTCCGGGTAAGACCCCATGGCGCACAATCACCATTGGAAAAACCCTCAAGCCTATAGTAGAGACCACAATCCCATGGAACCTTGTAGAACCTCTCTATACATCTGATTTTGATGTGAAACCGGGCAAAGGCACATGGAGCTGGATTCTCTGGCAAGACAATTCCATAAATTATGAGGACCAGATAAAATATATCGACTTTGCAGCTGATATGGGTTATCAAAACGTGCTTGTCGACAACTGGTGGGACACCAACATCGGCAAAGAGGGAATTGAGAAACTCGCCAAATATGCTCAGTCAAAGGGTGTCAACCTACTTATTTGGTATTCATCATCAGGCTGGTGGAACGACATCGAGCAGGGACCGATCAATAAGATGTCGCGTCCCATCCCGCGCAAGGAGGAGATGAAATGGCTCGAGAGCCTTGGCATAAAGGGAATCAAGGTGGATTTCTTCGGCGGAGACAAGCAGGAGACGATGCGCCTCTACGAAGATATCCTCAGCGATGCCAACGACCATGGCATCAGCGTGATCTTCCACGGATGCACAATGCCTCGCGGTTGGGAGCGCATGTATCCGAACTATGTGGGCAGCGAGGCTGTATTAGCTTCTGAAAATCTCGTGTTCAGCCAGGATTTCTGCGACATGGAGGATTTCAACGCCACACTCCATCCTTTCATCCGCAATGCAGCCGGAGTGATGGAATACGGCGGGACGGTACTCAACAAACGTCTCAACCGCAATAATGACGGAGGCACCACACGCCGCACTACGGATGCCTTCCAGCTCGCCACTTCGATCCTTTACCAGAATCCTGTGCAAAACTTTGCTCTTGCACCCAACAACCTTACAGATGCTCCTGCAGATGCGATCGAATTCATGAAGAATGTACCCACAACGTGGGATGACACTGTCTTCATCGACGGATATCCCGGCAAGTATGTAGTGCTTGCGCGTAAAGGAACAAACGGGAAATGGTATATCGCGGGAGTTTCGGCAGATGAGAAGCCACTGAAACTCACTCTCGACCTTCCAATGCTGACGAAAGGTCAGGAAGTGAAGCTCTATGCAGAGGATGGCAAGAATCCGCTGACCGCGAAGACGCTTAAAGTCAAGGATCCTGCCAAGGTGCAGCTTAACATCTCGAAGAGGGATGGCTTTGTGATAGTGGCAGAGTAGTTGCGCGTAGCGCGTGATGCGTAGCGCGTGATGCGTAGCGCGTGATGCGTAGCGCGTGATGCGATAAAGTCCTTAAGGTCGTTAAAGACCTTAAGGACTTTTTGTATCTCGTAGCCAATTATGAATTATGCATTATAAATTATGCATTAAAGGGAAAAAAAGTTGAGACCCGCGCCTCGGGGGAGGCAACGGGTCTCGGGGGATAGGATGGATTTGGGGAGTAGCCCATAGCAGAGTCGAACTGCTCTTTAGAGAATGAAAATCTCTCGTCCTAACCGATAGACGAATGGGCCATCATTCAGCCGGCCGAAATTACTTTGCGGCAGCTGTAAGCTTGTTGATGTGAACCTGAAGGCCGCTGCAGAGGTTGGCAGCTTTGTTCTTCGAGATCACGTTCTTGCGACCAAGACGCTGAAGAAGAGCACTTACCTTATTGTAAGCAGCCTGAGCTTCTGCTGCATCTTCCATCTTGCGGACTTTGCGCACAGCGTTGCGTGCGGTCTTAGCCCAGTAACGATTCTCGAGTCTGCGCTTCTCAGCCTGACGGATTCTTTTAAGTGATGACTTATGATTTGCCATTTCTGTATTTTCTTGCTTTTATTATTATTTGTAGCCCATAGCAGAGTCGAACTGCTCTTTAGAGAATGAAAATCTCTCGTCCTAACCGATAGACGAATGGGCCTCCTTTCGCAACAACCCTTACCCATGAGGATGTTAGGGCTTTTTTGCGAGTGCAAAGTTAATGCTCTTTTTTGAAACCACCAAATTTTTCTGCATTTTTTTGCTCTTTCCCGATTAATTTTCTTATCTTTGCATCTGAAAATAGCTTTTTTCAGGCTTTTTCGGCGTTATAATCCATTCATTAACGTCCTTAAGGACCTTAAAGACATTAAGGACCCTAAAGACATTAAAGCCCTTAAGAACTAATCACGCATGGAAATCTATATCACAAATCAAGATCGATACGTGTCGACAGAAGGAGGGATTTCACCACTCCACCTCCTCACGTCTGGAAAAGTGTCACTTCCTTTCCGGCCAATATGCTGCCGCGTCAATAATAAGACCGAGGATCTCCGGTTTCCAATCTATTCGCCCAAGCAAGTGGAATACCTTACAGAATATTCCGAGTCTGGCAGGCGTGTCTATACCCGCGCACTTTGCTTCATGCTTTATAAGGCGGTAAGCGAAATGCTGCCCGGAAGCCAGCTGCGAATCGAACACAGCATCTTCCGCGGATATTTTTGCCGAATCTTCACAGTCGGGTCAGACCGTCCTTACACCCTCAATCAAGAGCAAATACAAGCCTTGGCAGACAGGATGAAGCAACTTGTAGAAGCCGACCTTCCTTTTGAGCGCCACGAACGGCTTACCTCTGATATCTTACCTCAACTAAGAGAACAGAACCTCTTCAGCAAGGTACTACTATTCGAGACCATCGGGCAACTTTACACTACATATTATACCCTCGACGCCCTTGCCGACAGTTATTATGGCGCTCTCCCACCCTCTACGGGGTATGCGCCGGTGTTTGCGTTGCATCCATATGCCGACGGCTTTATCCTCATGGGACGCGATCCACAGTATCCCGAACGTGCCATAGAGCCGGAAAACCAAAAGAAAATGTTCAAGGCATTGACCGACTATATGCATTTCAATCAGGTGACAAAGGTGAGGAATGTCGGTGAACTCAACATGTCGGTTAGAGAAAGAAAAGTAAGGGAACTAATCAATGTAGCTGAAGCAATGCACGAGAGGCAGATCGGACGAATAGCCGATGAAATAGTGGCGCGTGGAGCCAAGATAGTGCTTCTTGCCGGACCATCATCATCCGGCAAGACCACAACTTGCAAGCGTCTCGCCGTGCAGTTGATGACATCGCTTGTCACTCCAAAGATGATATCTCTCGACGATTATTTCGTAGACCGCGACAAAACACCTCTCGACGAAACGGGCGACTACGACTATGAAAGCCTCTACGCCCTTGATCTGGAGCGGCTCAATTCAGATCTATCGCGCCTTTTGGCGGGGGAGACAGTAAATTTGCCTACCTACAGTTTTGAGTTTGGACGCAGGATTGAAAAGGAAAAGCCACTGAAAATGGAGCCATCAGACGTGCTGATCATTGAGGGAATCCATGGCCTGAATCCTGAACTGATTTCATCTGTCGGAGGCTCCTCCATTTATAAGGTATATGTGTCAGCCCTGACCACTTTGACAATCGACGACCATAATTGGATATCCACTACCGACAACCGCCTTCTGCGCCGCATCGTGCGCGACTACCGCTATCGCCATACATCGGCACTTGACACCATACGGCGCTGGCCATCCGTAAGGCGTGGGGAGGAGAAATGGATATTCCCATTCCAGGAAAATGCAGACGCAACGTTCAACTCATCGCTTATATTCGAGCTTGGAGTGATGAAGGAGTATGCGGAGCCGGTATTGCGTCAGGTGCCGCATAATGTGGTGGAATACGCGAATGCCTACCGTCTGCTGAAGTTCCTTGAGTATTTCGATCCTATACCGGTCGACCAAATACCGCCGACGTCACTGCTGAGGGAGTTCCTGGGAGGATCGTCATTTCATTATTGAGCAAGCTCAATAATGAAATGAAAGTATGGAGTATTAAGTATAAAGTATTGAGTATGGTGATAAAGAATTTGAGATATTATGCATTAAGCATTATGACTTATGCATTGATGGGATGGGCCAAAGATGTGAATGTGCTGGATTTCGGGGCTAAGGGTGATGGTCGGGCGGATGATGCTATTGCTATCCAGAAGGCTATTGATGCGTGTTCATCTTCGGGTGGAGGGCAAGTGCTCTTCCCGGCAGGACACACATATCTTTCGGGTCCTCTGCATCTGAAGTCGGACATAGACCTGCATCTGCAGCCCAATGCCACGCTGCTTGCTAACCCTGATGAGTCTATCTATAAGGAGTCGGCTTTTAGAGCCAATGAAGGTGAAGGTATGATGTGGATATCAGGTAGCGATCTTAAGAACATATCGATTTCCGGCACCGGACGTATCGACGGCAATGCCGTGGCGTTTATGGGAGCGGAACTTGACGATTCCTACGAGCTGAAACCGGTCACCACCTTCGATCCCCGACCACATGTGCTGACACTATTCGGATGCGACAACGTCAGGATCACCGATGTCACTATAGCCAATTCTGCCTACTGGACAGTGCATCTTGTCGGATGCCATGACGTGGCTATATCCGGCATTTCACTGCTCAATAACCTCAAGGTACGAAATGGCGACGGCATCGACATCGACCATAGCCACAAAGTGCGCATATCCGACTGCTACATTGAGAGTGGCGACGACTGCATCTGCCTCAAGAACCGCCGTGAGTTTGAGGAATACGGCCCTTGTTACGACATCACTGTCTCGAATTGCATAATGACCTCTCGCAGCTGTGCCGTAAAGATAGGATCAGAAAATATGGACCGCATATCGCACGTGACTTTCGACAACTGCATCATCCGCGACTCAAACCGCGGTATCGGCATCCAGAACCGCGACGAGGGAAGCGTAGAGAACGTGACCTTCTCCAACATCATCCTTGACTGTCATCTATTCTCGGAAGTATGGTGGGGACAGTCTGAACCAATCTACATCACTTCCTATCCGCGTGCTGTAGGCAACCACAAGGATGCAGGTTGGCGGTTCCCGAAGGGAGCGACAAAGGGGGCTTGCGGACCGGTGAAGGACATACGTTTCATCAATATTTTCGCAACGTCTGAAAACGGCATATTCATTGGTTGCGACACACCGGGCAAGATACGCGACATCCTGCTTGATAATGTAAGGATCGACCTCGTGGATGTCACACCATATCAAAAAGGAGTATATGACCGCCGTCCATGCGACGGGGAAGGATGGGTACGCGGCAAGACCTACGGCATCTACAACGAGAATGCGCTTGACGTGCGAGTCCGCGATCTCGATGTCCGCCTGATCTCCTTCCCGAAGGATCTCTACGGCGGTGACCGGAATCAATGATTAATAAAAGGGAGAGCGGGCCTTGCGGCTCGCCCTCCCCTGTCTATTGCAAGAGTCCTAAATCCTTTAATCTTTTCTGGATAGTGCGCACATCAACTGTCGAATAGTCTGCTTTGTCGTAGAGATCCATTAGATACACTCTGCCAGTGTTCTCAGAGACAACGATTGTAAACGTGATCACCCTGGCTCCTCCGGCTTTTCCTCGACCTTTAGATGTAATAGCCATCCTTAGCTTTCGAATGCCCGGACTTAATTCTGTGCCTTGCTCAGGATTTTCTTCTAAAGATACTATCAGGTCTCTGAGATCGGACTTAAATGACCGATATCTCTTGACCAAACTTTTTGCTGACTTATCAAAGTCCGAGGTTGTCTTGACTTCAAAGCTCATCTAATAACTCCCATGCTGATTTTGATGGAATTTGACCAGATTCCATCAGTTTCACTTCTTCAAGACCACGGCATATGCGTTCGGTCAAGGTATCCTCCTCGCTGACGGGAGTAATCTTAAAACTTCCATATCTGGATGTGAGAAGCACCGATTGTCCTCTCTTGGCTGCATTCAGGAATTTGCCCTGATTTGCACGGAATTCTCTTGCTGATACTACTTGCATGGCATAAATGATTTAGATTCTTTACAAAGATAACAAATGGCATCCATTTTGGCAACCATTTTAACATATTTTAAGAAAAAAGGGAGAGCGGGCCATCGCGGCCGGCTCTCCCTTGGAGTATTTATAATGAATTCGATTGCTGTAAGGCTATTAAGGAAGTGCAATTTGTACGGCAAACTGTTGCTGGCCGAAACCGCCCAGTCCATTGATATAGTAGACGGGCGAGAGCACTGCGTAGCCGGGCTCATACCAGATGTCGAAGTCACCGGTGTAGCCGCTGCCCTCTCCGAATGCAGTCCAGTTGTAAGCTCCGATTGTCTGTCCGTCAACGCCCTCATAGTTCAATCCGGTGGCATAAGAGTTAAACGAGAGTGTACCAGCTTCATTTTCCCAGAAATCAATGTATTCCGGACCAGTCGAGGCAATCCAGTCTTCCCAAGAGTCAGGACCTATTGTAGTGTAGTATTCCTTGTAGGGACTCATCACGCGATAGCGCTCGAAGCCTTCGGCTTTTAGGATCTCTACCTCATACATGTCTTCGGCATTGTCCATAACCCATGCGTCGATGAATCCGCCCTTTCCGAGGCTTATCCATACATAGTTTACAGGGCAGTTGAGCGTCAGTTCTGATATACCACTGTAGCTCGGCTCACCACCAAATTTAATGGTGCCTGAATAGGTATAGGGAGGAGTGGCGTCCGCGATCCTGATGACGAGATCTGTCGAATTACTACCGGCAGCAAAAGTCACCTGCGAGGGTACTGTGATGTCGGCCGGGCAGTTTGCGCCTGGAGTGAAGGTGATGTTGACCGTTTCGTCGGAGGTATTAGCGCTGCGCTGGATTGGAATCACAATCTCGTTTGCACCCGGAGAAAGTGTCTCGTTATATGTAGAGCACTGGAAAGACAGGCCTGCCTCGAGCGGAGCCTCGTCCCAGTATCCCTTGTCGGAGCAGGAAGAGAGTGTAGCGACTGCTATGATCGTTGCAGCTACAGATATTTTCTTATAGATTTTCATTTCAGTCTTGTTTTTTAGTGGTTACTCTGCGATGGGAGTAGGTACGGGACCCTCGGGATTGTTGGCGCTTGACGGAAGCTGGGGGTTGGTTTGGGTTTCCGTAAGCGGTATCAAATAGATACGGAGCGGACTGTCGGCGGGGATATTGAAGACCACCGAGGGCTCGAAGCCGCCGCCTATGCGATCCATAGGCTTCTTGAGGCGCTGGATGTCATAGTAGGCCAAGCCCTCTCCCCAGAGCTCGATACGGCGTTGATGCCAGATCTCGTCCTGAATCTCGTACGCGGATGACAGGGTGCAGTTATACTGTGGATTGCGGTAGGTCTTGACGAAGTCGTTGAGTGTAGCTACGCCTGCACCGGTGTTGCCGGACATCGCCTGTGCCTCAGCGAGTGTAAGATACATCTCCTCGATGCGCAACAGAGGTATGTCGTTGAGGTAGCACTGTCCTGTGAACATGCTCTGGTACGTGTCAAACTTCACATTGACGTAGGCTACGTCTGATTCCTTTTCCACAAGGCTATAGAGCACATCAGCGTGGGCGGCATCAAGGTTGGGGCTTGCTCCAGTGGCGTCACACCACCATCCCTTGCGAACATCGGAATCCGGAATCGACTCGAAGAGTGCCTTGTTGATTTTCCTGAACACCGACACGCCTGCATAGCCTCCCTCATAGAAGCTCACGAAGTGGCCGGGCCAGCAGTGGAGGTTGCCCACTTCGCCCGATTCCACGTCGATTGCGAGGAGCCATGAGCTGTCGCTTGCGTCCCAGAATGAAGGCTTCGACACTTGGGCGATGGAATAAGGAGTGCAACGGCTGTTCTGGATCACATACTGTGCGTCATCGGCGGCCGCGCTCCAATTGTTCATCACAAGGTTTACGCGGGCGCGGATACCTGTGGCACTCGAGGCATTGATGAACTGCTTTGCATAGCGATCGGCGGGAGCAATGTGTCCTGTGCCCTTAAGAAGATCGATGGCCTTATTGATATCGCTCAATATCTGGTCGTAAACTTCCTGCACCGTGGCGCGTGGCGCACCTTCGACAGCTACTAGGTCACTGTTTTCCTCAGTTATGATGGGGACGCAGGGCTTGTCCTGGCTGCCTACATACGTGAACTGATACATCTGCGCGAGGTTGAAGTAAGCCCATGCACGGTAGCCTAATGCCTGAGCCATGAAATACTGCAGTGTCTCGTTGGTGGTCTCAGGATCGATGGTCTTGAGCACCGAGTTGCATGAATAGATCATATTGTAGTTGGTGCCCCACATATAGCCCGTCGAGCGATTATTGTCGTTCTTGTCGCTGTAGTCTAGGCCTTGGCTAAACCAATTGTAGCCGCTGTTGGGCGACACCATATCTGCTGTGCGTGAATCCATGAAAAGCATCGAGGCAGGCCATCCGAAATCGCTCTGCACATTAGAGCTGTTGTAGACGCCGCAATACTGCTTCGTCATCATCGGAAGAGCGTTGACACCTGCCTCCGCCATCGAGGGGTCTTTGGCCGCCACCTGTTCCTTTTGTTCGGAGGTGACGGTTCCGCCCATAGGCTCGGTGTCAAGATCGTTGCAGGATCCCATGAAAGCCAGTGCCGCAAGGGCGGGAAGGAGTTTATATGTAGTATTCATTTTTTCGCTTGTTGAGTTTAGAATTCAATTTTGATACCTCCCGATACGCAGCGGACTGCCGTATAGGTGGCCGTTGTGGCCGTAGTGAAGCTCTGGCGGGGGTCAAGACCCTTGCGTGCGCTCCAGAGTGCGATGTTGTCGCCCGAGACGTAGACACGGAGTGCACTTACGCCGAATTTCTTGGTTGCGCTTGCGGGTATGGTGTAGCCGAGAGTGACGTTGTTGAGAGCGAGATAGTTACTCGAGATCAAGCCTCTGTCGAGGTAATAGCTTGAGAAGGTATAGCTGTTCTGGGCGTCAAGACGGGGCACATCAGTGTATCTGTTGTCAGGAGTCCACGCCTTGAGGATATCCTTATGCCAGTTGTGGCCGTAGTCGCTTGAATATCCGGAACCCATCAGACGCTGATAGCCGGTGTCGAATATCTTGCCGCCTAACTGATAGCTGAAGGCTACGGAAAGGTCGAAGCCGTAGAGCGAGAGGTTGGTGCCGAAGCCGCCGTAGAACTTGGGCAGGAGGTTGCCTGTTCCCTGACGGTCGTTGGAATTATAGGTATCTTTCACATGATAGCTTCCTTCTATCCTCTCGCCGGTCTTCTGATCGTAGTCCCAACCCCAATAGAGGGGTTTTCCCGTAGCGGGATCGACACCGGCATACTTCACAATGTAGAGCTGATACATTGACTCTCCCTCACGGTATATACGCGAGCCATTGATCCATTCACCATTGAGTTCCGGAGAAAGCTTGAGTATCTTGTTCTCTATCCATGTGCCGTTGAAGTTGACCGACCAGTCGATCTTGTCCGTCTTCACCGGAGTATAGGTCACTTCAAGTTCCATACCGTAGTTGCGCATGGAGCCGATGTTCATCGGTATAGAGGAGTAGCCAAGCGAAGGAGATACGGGGCGGTTGTAGAGCATATCGGAAGTCTGACGATTGAAGTACTCGAGCGTACCGGTCACCTTTCCGTTGAGGAACGCATAGTCGACTCCGACATTGAAGGAGTTCGATGTCTCCCATGTAAGGTCACGGTTGCCTTTGTATGCGAGCACGCCGTCGCTCCAGCTTGTGGAGCCGTCGATCGAATACTGGTCAAGGTAGGCGTAATAATAATAGCTACCTACACCAACACCGTTCCAAAGGTTATCGTTGCCCTGCTGGCCGAAGCTTGCGCGGAGCTTGAGCTGGTTGAGCCATGTGCTTGAGCTTTCCATGAAATGCTCTTTGGCTAAGTCCCATGCAGCCGATACAGAGAAGAAGTTACCCCAGCGGTGTTCGGGTGCGAATCGTGAGGAAGCGTCGCGGCGATACATTCCAGTCAGGAAGTAGCGACTGTCGTAGTTATAGTTTATCTGTCCGAATATGCCACGTGTGGAGTATTCGTTGTAGACGCCATAGCCACGGCGGGAATCGTTGAAGAGGGTGTTGTTGATAGCCCAGGAGAATGGATTGTAAAGACCTGTACCGGTGCCTTCCACCTCCTCGTATCTGTAATCATAGCTTTCATAGCCTACCATGGCCGAGAGGTTGTGGACATCGGCGAATGTATGCTGATAGTTAGCGATACCCTGCAGGGTGAAGCCGGAGGTCCGGCTGAAATCCTGGGTCGCGTTGCCGCCCTGGGTGGTAAACTGGCCGTATATGCCACTGAGGATCATGTGGTAGCGGGTGTTGTCGAGGCTATAGCCCATCGTTCCGGTAAGGGTAAGGCCGTCAACAGGGGTCAGCTGCAGATACCACTTGCCATTGAAGAGGTCGGTGAGGTATTCGCGTCTGTCATATATGAGCTGGCCGGCGGGGTTGGCCTGTGTGAGTATCGGACGTGCGAAGGGAGTCGATCTAGAGTCGCCGTAGTCATATATGCGCTCGCCGTATGATTCGTCCATCATGATCTTGCCTTCTGCGTCGCGTACGTAGATCGGATAGATCGGGGCTATGTTGTTGGCCGCGTAGAAAGCGTTGCCGTTGCTGGTCGATGAGTCTGAGTCCATGTCGCGCGGATAGTCGCTCTTGGCATAGGCGTAACTGAGGTTAGTGCCGAGCTTCAGCCAGTTGGTGACATTGTAGTCCACGCTCAGACGGGTTGAGGCGCGCTCATAGCTTGAGTTCTTGATCGTGCCTTCGTCCTTTGTGTAGGCACCATTGAAGTAGTAGTTAAACTTTTCGCTGGCACCCGAGACACTGACGTTGTATTCCTGACGCAGGCCGTTGCGGAAAGTTGCGTCCGCCCAGTCGTCGGGAGTGAAGTAGTAGTCGCCATACTGATAGCCCAAGGTCGCGTTGGGGTTGATCCTGCCGTTTGTTCCGATGAGGGTCTCGCCTTCGGGCACTGTATACACCTGATAGCCGAGAGCGGAGAGCATCTGACTGTTGGCGTAGGCGTGAGCCCTTTCGTTATCATAGCCCATGTTGTAGAGAGCGGCGTTTTTCTGTGCCATATAACTCAGCTCATAGTACTGGGCCGGGCTCTTGATCACGTCATAGTTGGTCACCTGGCGGCTGTTGGCACCCCATTTTGCGTCGACGGTCACTTTCGTGGTGCCCATCTTGCCGCGTTTGGTAGTGATGAGGATGACGCCGTTTGCTCCGCGTGCTCCGTAGAGAGCAGCAGCAGCCGCGTCCTTGAGGACGGTCATCGACTCGATGTCGGAGGGGTTGAGTGCCGCGATGTCGCCGTCATAGGGTATTCCGTCGAGCACATAAAGCGGATTCATGCTTCCGTTGATGGAGCCTACGCCACGGATGCGGACTGTAGACCCCGTGCCGGGCTGACCATTGGCGTTGAGTGTCTGCACGCCGGCTACAGCACCGTTGAGGGCGTTGGTTACGTTGGTCACGAGACGGTCCTCGATGGTCGACGCGTTGATAACGGAGGCGGCACCTGTGTATTCGGATTTCTTTGCTGTTCCGTAGGCCACTACCATCACATCGTCGAGCTGCTGGGAATCGCTGAGAAGACCGATCTTCAGGTCTTCGCCGATATTTACCTCCTGGCTGTGCATTCCAACGTAGGAAATCACCAGTTTGTGGGCGTTAGCGGGGACATTGTTCAGGACGAAGTTGCCGTCGAGATCGGTAGATGTGCCGATCGACGTGCCTTTCACCAAGACGGTTGCCCCGATCACAGGTTGATCATCGCTGACAGAGTAGACATAACCGGAAGCCGTGCGCTGTCCCAGCGCCGACATCACGAAAGCTGTCAATACTGCCATAAGAGATAGCAATCTTTTCATCTTTGATAGTTTTTGTAAAACAATATGGTTTAGTTTTACAAAGGACGCACGAGCCGTGCGTCCCTACAAGGACAATGGAATGGTCAAGTAACGTGCCGGTAACAAAAGACGTAGGATCAGAAGAGACTGTCGAGAAGGGCTATGGCTTCGCGCTTCTTGCGGTCTACGACCTTGCTGTAGATCTGGGTGGTGCGGATATCGGCGTGTCCTATTAGTTTGCTTATGGTGTATAGGTCGGCTCCGGCTGTCAGCATCATGGTTGCGAAAGTGTGGCGTGATACGTGGAATGTCACCTTTTTCTTTATTTCCGCTGCCGCGGCAAGTTTCCTCAATTTCCTTAGTGTGACAGAATAAGAAGGAAAGGAGAATACACTGTCGGTTGGCTCTCCCTTAGCAGGAAGCAATGAAGAAGCTTGTATCGATAGAGGGATTACCACCTGACGTTTAGTCTTTTTCATGGTTATCCGGATTTCCTTCCCCCCGGCCATAGCGACTATATTTTCCCATTTGAGTGCCGTCACATCCGAATATCGCAGTCCGCAGAAGCAACAGAAGAGGAATGCAGCCACATCGTCGCCTACCTTTATATTATTTCCCGATATCCTAATAAGTCTTTTTACTTCCTCTTGGCTCAGACATTCGCGTGTGGACTCAGGTTTCTTTATTCGCTCATTAGCCGTCAGCATACACATGGGATTTTTAGGAATAAATCCCTCCCTCACGGCTTCGTTGAGCATGATTGAAAGCCCGTTGAGTAGTTCGCATTGAGTGGACGCAGACAAAGTCTTTTTTGAATTCAGGGTTGTAGCGGAGCGGAGGTAGTCTGCGAATCCCACACAGACAGACCGGTCGATATCTTTCAGTAATAAATCCGGTATATGGATTGCCAGATGCTTCATGAGCCTACGCATAAGCCTTATGCTGGAATGTGAGCCCAACCCTGATTTCTTCTCGATTATCTTCGTTATCCATTCGGTGGCTGTCATGTCTCCACCTTCAGTCTTGATGTCGGCCTTGCCATAGATCTGAGCCAGTATCCTCTTTGCCTTTATAGCAGTTGCGGCCTTCAACGTAGCGGCGTTAAGGGCCTTGTCGGAGTCTGTTTTCTCAGGAATAAGGTATAGCCGCAGGAACTCATAGCTTCGTTTTCCTTCGATGTAAGTGTCGAGATAGAGCGACCGGTTGCCATTCACGAGTTTCTTTGCCCTCAGCCTTACAGGCTCCTTAAGTTTTGATTCTGTTTTCATAGTGCGAGTTCTGTTTAAAATGTCTATATTTACGCTGAAATAAAGACGCTTTATCTCCCGCTCATCTTTCAATGAGAAAACGGAGAGCCGACCATAATGAATGGCCGATCCTCCGTTGATGCATGTCTGTATAGAGGGTGTTGCAAAATGGGCCAATATTCTGATGTAGGGACGCACGGCTCGTGCGTCCTCTATGCAATTAGATTGGT
>JAIDSL010000076.1 GCA_029061255.1 Muribaculaceae bacterium | reverse complement strand
CGTATTTTCCCTGATTCCTTAGAGAATCGGGTAGGGGGAGTATGCATATAATTCAAAAGTTAAATGAAAGAGCCGTGCCATTTTGGTGGTTTCTGACGTTATATATACAAAAAGAAAGTAACATATGAACATATTGCTCAACATTATCTGGTTTGTTTTCGGTGGCGTAATGATTGCTATCGAATACCTTATTTCAAGCATAGCCATGATGATCACTATCATCGGCATTCCTTTCGGACTTCAGACCCTAAAGTTAGCAAAAGTGGCATTATGGCCATTCGGCACCAAGATCACGGATGGATCATGGCCAAATGGCTGTCTCGCAGGTATCATGAATATCATTTGGTGGTTTGTAGGAGGTGTCCCAATCGCCCTGACCCATCTGGCATGGGGAGTCTTATTCTGCATTACAATAGTCGGCATCCCATTCGGAATGCAGCATTTCAAACTTATGAAGCTTGCCCTTTTCCCATTTGGAAATAACGTGGAGATGTAAGAACTGGGATGAGCATAAATTAAATATGAATAAGTAGGGTATTCAGTTTCATGTGCCCAAATTATGACTATATCATAAAGCGCCTCTCCGAGGCTACAGAGCTTTCGTCGGGGAAGCCCCGGACTGAAGTCCGGGGTTTTAGCATAATTACAGCTCTCCGAGCTGATAAGTCAAATTTTTAATCAAAATTCTATAAAATTAGACCTAAAATCGGATTATAAAACTGAACACCTTATAAATAAGTGATTAAATAAGTGACATTAGGGGACTCATTATTACAGTCTTATTGTCATTCTACAATTAGGGTGTTTCCTTCTTTTCTTATGTCTATACGGTCGAATGTGTTCAGTTGCTCTACAATATCCTCGAGAGGCTTACGGGCATCAAACTTATAGAAAAGGTGTATACGCGCTGTTTCCTGATTCTTAAATTCCACTGAGACATCGTATTGCTTAGATACGGCATTAAGTATCTCTTCAAGCGAAGTATTTACAAAAATTATCGGTGCTTCTTCTACTTTCAAATCTTTTGGAGATGCTATTGCTGTGTCACTAAAAGCAATAGACTTATTTGTCTGCTCAATTGGCATTTCAACGTTAGTCACTTCTGTTTTTTTATCCTCAACGGATACTGTTACAACTATGCCCACTGCAAGGGCAACCACTGAGGTGAGGATTATCACTGCAAGAGAAGCAATGCGAGAAGAAGGCAAAAGACGGCGTACGAAGGATTTTCTATGTTTCGGTTCCACTGAATATTCAGTGCTCAGTCGTTGCCATTCCATATCAATGAACTCAACTGAGATTCGGTCGTGTGAGTTTAAGGCAGAAGATGTTTTGCACAGTGTCTCATAGATTCCTTTCATCTCCGGATTGGAGAGAATCTCTAAGACTACATCCTGTGAATATTTATCAGGATGCTCTATAAGGTTAAACAACATGTCAAAATTTTCCATTCTCGTTGAGTTTTTTGCGTATTGTTTCTATTGCACGACGGACATGACCGTAAACAGCGACCTCGCTGATTCCCATCGCTTTAGATACTTCAGAAAATTTCAGGCCATTGACAAAGCGGAGCTCCATAGCACGTTGACAGCGAGGAGTAAGATCCGACTGAATGATGAGGTAGATTTCTTTAATAGTCTCCTCGTCAGGCCAATCATCGGTCTCGTATTCCTCAATGTCCAAATAGTATTGGGAGGCAAGACGCTGACTTACTGAAGTATCACGGATATAGTTCAGACACTTGTTTCTTACCGCATTAAGTAAGAAACCGACAGAGACGTTTGCATCTTTGCCTCCTGAGAGCAGAGACGCAAAGACATCGTGCACAATGTCTCGCGCAAGCTCACCGTCATGCAGCAGCATTCTGGCCAGTCGGTGCAGCTGCCGGTAATGCTCCCTGAAGAGTCGCTCTATGTTAGTCATGTCTGTCATCTCTGGATTTCGGTATTATTCGTCCTCTCTATATATAAGACACCGAAAATGCGATTTCATAAACCCCAAAATAAAAATTTTAATCTATGCCAATCATATATATTCCAGGAATTGGGAATATATAACATATAAAAACACTCTACTCATTATGAAAAGCACTGTAGCGGATGCCCAATAGAGTAGACAATCTTGATCCGTATTGCCAAAATTGGGCTGATCCTTTTGCCCAACATAATAATTTGAGTAGAAATAATAGCCTAAAATTTCTATATATGTAGATTTTTTATTAACTTTGCAGTATAAAAATTACTATATGGATAAACCACTTTTCAGTCTCATAACACTCAAAGAAGCAGAGGACTTTATCGATAGTCTTGCTCCGGCAGTTGTCCGCAAGATATTCTTCAATATCGATTGTTTGCGTTTTGGGATAAAGACGAAAACACTCTTGTTGTTGCTACTCACGGACTGGTAAAGAAAACCCAAAAGACCCCCAAAAACGAGATTAAGAAAGCGCAAGCTATCAGAAAAGAGTATTTTGATAATAAGAAAAAGTAAAAGATATTGAAAAGATGAAAACAACATCATTTGAAGAGTTGAAAAACCGTCACCTCGGCGAAATAGGGACACCGAGACGTGATGCTTATGAGGCAGAAGTAAGACAGGCAATACAATCCTACCATATCGGAGAAGCGATTAAAGCTGCAAGAAAGGAACGTAACATGACACAAGATCAGCTTGCGGAACTCATGGGAGTCAAGAAAGCTCAAGTGAGCCGTATCGAGAGAGGTGCCAATCCTACCCTCAACACGATAACAAGAGCCTTCCACGCTTTAGGGCTGGCTGTTTCTCTTACCTGCGGCAATATGCAAATCAACCTTGGATAAATAAGGGAATCCCTGTATTTTAAATAGGGAAAACCTTAAAAGACTTGTTGGACTCCCCTATACCTTTTCCGTCTTTTTCGTAAGCAAGGCATACGATACTGAACAATGAGGAAATGTCGGAAGTGTAGAACTCAAATTCCATCTCTCCATTCTCGTCTGTAGTAGCCTGTGGCAGCCACAGCAGGGTATTGCGGTTGTCCTCAAGTCCGAGAGACATACCCACTTCATCCGGCACTTCAAAGTCATGTCCGGGATAATATCCATTCGCCTTTGTCAGTCCGTTCATCTTCAGGAGTTCATCTTCTGTGTATTGAGGTCCGTTATATACAATTTTTTGTATGTCATCAACATAACCATTGCCATACTTTCCGCCTGGAAGATATTTGATCAATGTATACCGTTTCCCTTTGATGGGTCTTTTGCGTTCTTGAGGCTCATCTCCAATAGCAAAATCCGGATGATGGGTGTAGCCTTGGATATAGTCGTTTAAGTACGTGCTGCCATCCCCACATCCACAGACCCATGCACCACCGTAAGGAGTTGAGATACTGTCAAGATACCCCAGCATCTTGTTCCTTTTTGGGTATCTCCCAGCCTTTCCCTTGACCTCGACCTCATCGAGGCGCACGACCCTCCTCCCCATGTAGTCAAGGGTGTCATCCGCTGTTTCCTCCGAGACTCCGGTCCTCACGACAGGATAATACTTATCCTTCGCTTTACTGCGGATCCCCTCTATGGCGGCGAAGTTGTCGTCAATCTCAAGGACAGGCTTCATGTCCTTTCCGGAGACGGGTTTAAGGAGAATTTCACGACCAAGCGTGGCTAAGATGTCGACCGGTACCTCGAACCTGCCGCCTGTACCTGTCGTGACTACATTGAGGTTGTCCATGCTACCGGTATAGTCGAACGCCGTCATGAACTGGTTCTCCATAGGGACACGGGACTTCTTTTTCCCGGACATCATGGTGCCCGTCACAGGACCGTCGGGAAGGACAGCCTCATTAGACTGGAGTCCGGGAGCCGCCCCAAACTCCCGGACACCGAGGCAGTGCGAGAGGACATCAAGGTCTCCGGGCGCATAGAAGTACAGCCTGTCGTGGACACTCAGGGCCAGCCCTGCGCGGACAGGGTTGCCATCGCTGTCGGTGACCTTGACTCTTGCCCTGACCCTGCTGCGCACATGATATTCGGCGCTGTCCAGCTCAATGGTGACATTCAGCGGGCTTATCTTTCCGTATTCGATGGAGTCTGCAGACTTGATAAAGGCGTTGCCTTTGCCTGAGACGTATTCCTGCGCCTCGGGCAGCTCACGGACTATCAGTAGTCTCTTCGGAGTCATGAGCGTGTCACCGGCCCCCAGGGATCCTGATGTGTTGACATACATGCGGTATTCCCCGGTCTCCCAGTCATCGCCCACATATACGTGGCCGTCACACTCTCCGCCTGCAACCGGATACTTCTCCCTCCACACCACGCTGTCGGAGGGGCTGACTATCTCGACGAAGGCCGTCTGCGTCCTGTCTGACAGAGAGAAGTCGGAGTCATCGATGACGAGGCACTTGAACCACATGTCCTCGCACGTCTCGTAGATCCCCTTGCTCGTGAAAACGTGCACGAAGTCCCGGCCCGACATCATCAGCGTGGATAGAAATGACATCACAGCACAAAACAAAAGCCCAATCTTGGTCTTATCAATCATATGAATGAATAGATTTGTTTATCCTATATATAAGACACCGAAAAGGCGATTTCATAAACCCCCAAACACAAAATTTTTAATATTCAACTTATTAATCTCCCTATCAGAAAGTTGAGGTCTAACTATTGACATAAGGAAGTCTTCATTCTACTCTTAGAAGATTCTCCACTTCAGATTTAAGTAACGGCATATGATTAATAACAATAGCCCATAAAATATCTGGTTTTAATGAGTCGTATGCGTGTATTACAAAATTTCTTGTATCAACAACCTTTCGTGCTGAAGTAATGGGAAGAGTACGATCGATCTTTAAGGCTTGATTCATTGCTTCTCCCATTATCTCTATGTTGCGCTCCACTCCTCTTCTAAAAAGGATATCATTACAGAAAGTCTCATACATTTTAGGACGTGTTTCCATAAAAGACTCAATCTCCAATATGGCCGAAAGAATGTCTGATAGATATTTTTTGAGTTTTCTATCCATAAATAAGATATTTTGTCTCCTCGAGTTCTTCCTTAAAATACGGATTCTTAACAACAGATTCATCTACCAAATCCACTTCTCTACCAAATAGTTTTTTCAAAGAATGGTAAAGCTCGAAGAAATTATCAGCATATGTAGTATAATCTATCTCTGATGAGAAATCCACAAGAATGTCTACGTCGCTGTCATCATTAAAACGTGACGTAAGGATGGATCCGAAAGCATATAACTTATTGACCTTATGCTTTCTGCATAGGGATATCAGACGGTGTATATTATCTGTGATAAGATGCATGAAATTTCTTTTTTATTCTACAAAATTAGCTAAATAATTCGAATTCTCAAAAAT
>JAIDSL010000075.1 GCA_029061255.1 Muribaculaceae bacterium | reverse complement strand
ATGAAAGCGAGAAGCGCCACGCCGATGATCACGATCAGCATGACTGATTTGCTTCTGATTTTCTCTAATGTTGCCATTCTGAAATTATACTGTAAGTAGTTGATTAATACAAAACAAATGCCTCTGGACCATATAATCCGGAAGCCATCGGCTCGGTGAAGTGCCGATTTATCGTGCAAAGTTAGAAAAAAAAACGCTGATTTGCAAATGAATTTGGTTTAAAAGTTTAAAAGTTTGATAGCGATAAGGTCTATAAGGTCTTTAAAGTCTTTAAGGTCCTTAAAGTTTTTAAAGTCTTACTGTAGTCAAGGGCTTCATAGAGTTGGAAAAATTATTCAACTTTTCGGGAAGTTGATTGTATTACTTATATAATTATATTTATAAAAAACACAAAAGATTCTTAAACTATATTTTAACGGCTATGAAAAAGATACTGCTAAGCATATTCGCCACTGCTACCGCTGCGGGTGCATTTGCACAAGGGGCTGTGTCGCTCGACAGTTGCCGGAGCATGGCACTTCATAACAACAAGGCCATACGGATCGCGGAAGAAAACATACGCGGAGCCGGCTATCTTCGCGATGCGGCAAAAGCAGCGTATCTGCCCGGGATCGACTTTTCCGGAGGATACGTACACAACCAAAATCAAATAGCACTGCTTGGGGAAGACGCAAAACTGCCCACAATGAGTTTTGACCCCAAGACCATGAAGTATGAATACAACTTACTGACAGGGGCTGACGGTAAACCGGTGATGAACCCTGCCAACGGCCAACCTATACCGAGTGAAGTGGCAGTGATTCCAAAAGAAGCCATGAAATATGACACACGCAATGTATTTTTTGGAGCGTTCACACTCACTCAACCGGTATATCTTGGCGGCTCAATCCGAGCTCTCAACCAGATAGCGAAGCATGGAGAAAGCATTGCCCGCTCGCTGAAAGACCAGGCGGAGCAAGATGTGCTTTTGAGTGTGGATGAGGCTTATTGGCAGGTGGTGTCGCTCGTAGAGAAAAGGAATCTTGCACAAAGTTTTGTAAATCTCGTAGACTCGCTTCGTCAAAGTGTGATCGATATGAAAGATGAGGGTGTAGCCACCCGATCAGATGTGCTGAACGTAGAAGTGAAATACAACGAGGCTTGCATAATGCTTACGAAGGTAGACAATGGCCTGTCGTTGTCAAGGATGGCTCTTGCTCAAATATGCGGACTGCCGGTAAACACATCAATGACCCTCAGCGATGAAGCCTCCGAAAACTTGGAAGCAGACATGACGATGCCAAGCACCAATATGCAGGACGTCTATGCCCGCCGCGCCGACCTTGATGTATTGCGCAAGGGGATTGACCTTATGAAGAGCAAAGAAAACCTGTCGCTCTCGTCGATGCTTCCTAAAGTGGCAGCCTTTGGAGCCTATTCTTTCTCCAACCCGAATGTAATCGACGGATTTGAGAAGAAATTCGGTGGTGGCTTCTCAGTGGGAGCAATGCTGACAGTGCCGCTATGGCATTGGGGAGGCAACTACAACAAGTATCGTGCCGCCAAATCGCAGACCGCAGCCCAGAAACTTCTGCTCGAAGATATGGAAGAGAAGGTGAGCCTCCAGGTGAGCCAAGCCGAATACAGCTACAATGAGGCCTTCAAGACTTACAATATGACCCAAAACAATATGAAGAGCGCCCAGGAAAACCTTCAGAATGCACAATATGCATTTAAGGAGGGAGTGCTAACCACCGATGATGTGCTTGCAGCCCAGACAGCATGGCTAAAAGCAAAATCAGAAGTGATAGACGCGCAGATAGGTATAAGGCTCTGCCATACATACCTAAGCAAGGTGACAGGAGCGCTACGCGCAAATTAATTTACTCAACTTTCGCAAGCTCTAAAATTCTCACGCAAAGGGCGCAGAGGCGCAGAGCAAGAACAAGCAAAACTTAAATTAACTTAGAATTGAGCTTATAACTGAATATTTATAACTGAATAATCAAAAATAGCCTTATGGAACAGCATACTAATTACACAAAGCCTGCGCCGGACCCGACAGAGGTGAGCGCAAAAGAGAAATCACTAATATTCACTATCGTTGTTGTGCTCCTAATCGTAGCAGCAATGGCAGTGGTAGGATTCATATTCATTAAGCCGGCTCCTGACACCATCCAGGGGATGGGTGAAGCTACAGAAGTCAGAATCTCCGGCAAACTTCCGGGACGCGTCACCAAACTCTTTGTGGAAGAGGGGCAGCGCGTAAAGGCCGGCGACACACTCGTGCATATCCACTCTTCGCTGGTGGAAGCCCGTCTTGCGCAGGCTGAGGCAATGGAGGATGCATCTAAGGCTACTAACCGCAAGGTAGATGCCGGCACCCGCAAGCAGATCATCAACTCAGCACGCGACGTGATGAACCAGGCAGCCGCTGCTACCGGAATAGCAAAGAAGACATATGACCGTATGGAAAACCTCTTCAACAAGGGAGTGGTGAGCGAGCAGAAGCGCGACGAAGCAAAGGCTGCATATGACGCTGCAAAAGCAGGAGAAGCAGCCGCCCGCAGTCAATATGAGCTTGCTTTGGCAGGTCCTCAGGCTGAAGACAAGGCTGCTGCTGAATCGATGGTGAAGGTGGCTCAAGGCAGTGTGAATGAAGTTGGTGCAATACTTGAAGACCAATATCTTCTTGCTCCTGCCGACGGGGTGATCACGGTGGTATATCCCAACGTGAGTGAGCTTGTGGCAACCGGCGCTCCGATCATGAACCTTCAGAAAGATGACGACCATGCAGTATTCAACGTACGTGAGACCCTGCTGAAAGACGTCACTGAAGGCACGAAGATACGTGTGAAAATCCCTGCCCTTGACAAAGAGGAGGTGATGACAGTCTTCTATATACGCGACCTTGGCACGTATGCCAACTGGCAGGCAACCAAGTCGACGGGCGACTATGATGCCCGTACGTTCCAGATCAAAGCAAAGCCGGCAAAGAAAATAGAGAATTTCCGTCCCGGAATGAGCGTAGTCTATCTTGGAGTGGAAAAATAAGTTTAATAAGTTTAAAGGGTTTAGGAGATTTAAGGGTTTAGGAGATTTGATATATTGAAAATCATAAGCCACTGCTCCAACCCATCTAAACTTACTAAACTATGTAAACAATATTAAGATGAGTGGATTCAAGCAAATATTCAAAAGGTCGGTGATTCAGCTGACCGGGCGCCCGATCTATTGGGTCGCCATGTTTGTGCTGCCCCTCTTTCTGATGCTGATGCTCACCAATATGATGGAGTCGGGACTACCGGATAAGGTGCCTGCAGCCATCGTAGACAAGGACGGAACCGCTATTTCCAGGGAAATCACCCAAAACTTAGGGTCGCTGCAGATGGTGGATCTCGTAGACCAAAGCAATTCCTATACAGAGGCTCGCCATAAGATGCAGGAAGGAAAGATTTTCGGATTCTTCATGATCCCGGAAAACTTCGAGCAAGATCTGCTATCGGGTAAAGGACCGACAATCACCTTCTACACCAATATGACATATTTCGTGCCTGCATCGTTGCTGTTCAAGTCGTTTAAGACAACGGCATTGATGTCGAAAGCCGGGATTATGCTTAATGTGGCAGAGACGGCGGGGCTATCAGCAGATGAGGTGGTGCCAATGATGCAGCCGGTGAATATAGTGACCCGAGGATTAGGCAACCCGGGGCTGAACTATGCGATATATCTGTGCAATTCGTTTGTGCCCTGCGTGTTCCAGCTTATGATCATGCTGATGGTATGCTTCTCATTGGGAGAGGAAATCAAATACGGCACGTCGCCAAGGCTGATGCAGATGGCGGGAGGAAATATCTATAAGGCAATAGCCGCCAAGATCTTACCGCAGACCATAGGCTGGTGGGTGATGATACTATTCATGCAGTCGTGGCTCTACTTCTGGCAGGGATATCCGATGCACGGGAGCTGGTGGTGGTTTACGGTATCAGAGCTTATGTATGTAGTGGCATGCCAGGCAATGGCAGTCTTCTTCTTTGGGGTACTGCCGAACCTGAGGTTTAGCCTTTCGGTTTGCTCTCTGTTAGGCATTCTCTCTTTCTCACTGGCAGCGTTCTCCTTCCCGGTGGAAAGCATGTATGGCGGCATAGCCATCTTCAGCTATGTGATGCCGATACGCTACAACTTCCTTATCTATATCGACCAGGCACTGAACGGCATCGACATATGGTATTCACGCTGGTGGTATGTGGCATATATAGTATACATGCTGCTGCCTCTGACATTGATGTGGAGGATAAAGAAGGAGTTTGAGAGACCGGTGTACATACCTTAATTTTAATGCATAATTCACAATTCATAATGCATAATGAATTGGATAAAGATTATGAATCAGCAGGAATTATGAGTTATGTATTATGAATTGAGAGATATTATGAATTATACATTGTGAATTATGAATTAATTAGAAGATGGGAATATTTATCAAATCATATATAAAGGAGATGAAGCTGATCTCGCATGATATCGGCATCATACTCTTCCTGGCATTCCTTCCGCTCGCCTACCCTATCATCTACTCGCTGATCTATAATCCGGAGCAGGTGAGAGATGTGAGGATGGTGGTGGTAGACCATGACCGGTCGGCTCTGTCGCGCGAGCTTGTGCGCAATCTTGATGCGACGCAGGAGATCCGGATCATCGGCTATGCAGCCGACCTTGGAGAAGGGAAGCATGCCATGAACAGCCATAAGTGTTATGGCATCCTTGAGATCCCTGAAGGATTCGAGAAGAAAGTAGGACGTGGGGAGTCCTCCCCAGCCGTGCTTTACTCAGAGATGAGCCTTCTGCTGCGCTACCGTGGTTTTCTTGTGGCTACGACGAATGTGGCGCAGGCTATGGGAAGTGAAATACTGACGGAGAAGATCAATGAGAGCGCACCGATTGCGGAGACTCTTGTAACGGGGGACCCGTTAGGTGTGCATAATGTGACGATGGGTAATCTTGAGTCAGGTTTTGACTCGTTTATCATGCCGGGTGTGCTTGTGCTGATTCTCCAACAGTGTCTGGTGCTTGCCGTGGGGATGACGGGAGGAGCGAAAAGAGAGAAGCCGTGGCAGTTTGCAGACATCGACAGGGCTACAGCAGGAGGCACGTTCAAGTCTATTGCAGGAGGAGCTCTTGCGTATCTGACTGTGATTATCGTGCCGTGTATCTATATGCTGCATTATGTGCCGATGATGTTCCGGTTCCCGATGGCGGGAAATCCGTGGGAGATCCAGTTGTTTATCCTTCCGATGGTGATTGGTTCGATTGCATTGGGCATGATATTCCAGGCGGCGTGCCGTGAGAGGGAATCGGTGTTTGTGCTGTGGGTAGTGACCTCGGTGGCATTCCTGTTCCTGTCGGGCCTGACATGGCCGAGATATGCTATGGCACCGTTCTGGAAAGGGCTCTCTGACCTTGTTCCGGCTACGTTTGGAGTTGAGGGATTCATCCGTATGAATACGAATGGGGCAACTTTAGCTCAGGTGAGCGGCGATTATATCGCGCTGTGGATTCAGGCAGTCGGGTATTCGATTATCGCATTCCTTGTGCAACGGTTTTATGTGATGCCGTCGCGCATCAAGGCTCTGAAGGACCCGGGGAGGGTGGCGATACCTTGATTAATGCATAATGCATAATTCATAATGCATAATTATCTGTCGGTATATAAGGAGCGGATCGGCTGTAGGGCTGATCCGCTTTTTATGTTGACTGCAACGAGATGCTAAAATGTGAGTATCTCAACTTTCGCAGGCTCTAAAATTCTCACGCAAAGGGCGCAAAGGCGCAGAGTTTAAATACATAGGGAAGCTTCGCGTCGCGGTTATAGCAAGCACGCTAAGATTACGGGCTGCTCCGCATCGCCCGGAGCTCGCAGAGAACAAGCGCAGTTCCTGCGCTAAGGGATTGCGAATCAATACGCGAGAACAAGCGCAACTTAAATAAGTATTTTCTTGCCGTTTTTAATATAGATTTGATTTGGGAGTGGATTGGCTATCTTTCTGCCGGAAAGGTCAAAAATCAAATCGTCTGCAGGGTTCTCAGGCACAACAATAGGTGTTGCAGATAACGGGAATTCGTCTGTCTCAATTATCTCCTTAAACTTATTCCATTCCCACATATCCTGATAATTTTCCTTGCACCCTTTAGGGACATACAGGATAGCTTCCGAAATCAATGATCCCGAAAATGGGCCTAATGGCTCCAGCTCACATTCAGGAGGGGTCTGGGATTTACAATAAAAGGCATGGAGGTTGCCAAGTGAGAAACACTCCGAGCCAAGATATCTGACATTGGATGGCAAAACAACCGTATCCATAGCACATCCCTGAAAAGCATTGTCTTCAATAATTTCCAAAGTTTCCGGGAAAGCAAGTTCTTTCAAAGCAAGACAATCGCAAAAGGCACCGCTTTCAATGACTTTGACATTCTCCGGCAATGTCACTGTACTCAATTCGTAGCAGGCTCGAAATGCATCAACAGGAATAACCTCGGTTGCTTTAGGAAGAGAAATGCTTTCCAGTCCAACATTATATGTAAAGGCAAGCATGTCTATTTCAACAACAGAGTCAGGAATCCGCACTTCTTTAAGGCCACAACCATAGAAGGCTGCAACGCCGATTGCTTTGAGACCATCGTTAAACTCTATGTTTTGAATTGAAGAGTAGGAAAAGGCATTCGGGCCGATCTTTCTCATAGAACTTGGAAGGACCGGAGAAAAACCAAGACGACGGCACATATAGAAAGTATGATTTTTTATTTCCTCCATCCCCTCCGGCAATTCAATAGGACAGTTGAGCCAATAATCATATGCAAAAGCGGAGGGCCCGATTTCCTTTAAAGAAGAAGGTATGTTGATTTCCTCAAGCCCCATGCAAGGGAATGCAGATTGTCCGATTCTTACGACATCATCGGGCAGGACTATCTTCGTTATTCTCAGCCAAAGCCCCTCTTCAAGCTGTATCGGATCATATAAAGCTCCGTCAGGCACTGTATTGTCTTTGATCTTGGCACTTCCCAAGTCAATGACTCTCAAATTGCCTTTTGAAGCGCAGTTCCACAACTCTTTGAAATCTGATTTATCAATCGGGCCGGACACTATTAATTCAGTTGCTGCATCTGCATCATTTTCAGTCAAAAGTCGCTCCAGCTGACCGAATTCTGAAGAGGCAATAGAAACGACCTTGTACTCAGGAGATTCAGGCGAAAGGTGGGGGTTTTCAGCAGAGCGTAGTGCTTTGTTGAATGCAGGAATAATGGAATCCATTGCAACGTCTTTATTTTCCGGAAGAAGTTCTTTCGGTATAGACGAAATACATTCAGGAACCTTAACTTCCGATGCATTCAAGACAGAACTGTTGTCAGCGGAGGGAGTTGCTGCATGGCATAAAGCACATCCGAGACAGCAAAATGACAGGGTAAGCAAACTTATTCTCTTCATAATTGTTTTAAAAATTTAACGGTGCAAAGTTACTGGTTTTTCGGGGTGAAGACAAGGGGAAAGGGGTGTTATTTTTATAACACTTAAGATATATTTTACTGATTTATAATAATTTACAGTGTAACAATTTCTAAAAACCATAACACTTTTTAGGTCCTGAAAATCAAGAACTTAGAATGGTTGAGAAAAGCAGGTGTTAGACTTTTAAACAGAAAAAAATTTTTTTTTTTTTGGGGGGGGGTAAAAAGGGAATAACAAGGCTGTTATCACAAATCGCCTCTCCGAGGCTACTGAAAAGATATGGAATTACCCCAGGCTCAAAGCCTGGGGTTTTGACACAATATCAGGTCTCCGACCTGACTCATTTGGGGATGATTCAAAAAAGTATAAAGGAAGTTATTTGAGTTTTTCGAGGAATAGGGATTTGTCGGAGGCTTCGGAGGCTTCGATGCGTTTTATCAGACGGGATTTCTTTACATAGAAATGGGGATACTTTATGCCGGTGAACATACAGACGGCACGGACAGAGAAGCCTGCAAATAACAGTGCAAGGAAGTTTATGTCTTCATCTTTAAGGGAAGGACACTGATTCCTGAGTTTTGTTACAATTTCGCCCATATATATGTCTACAGCTTCGACAATCTCGGCAAGTCCTTTCTTCGATATTATCTTTTTGAGTTCCTTTTCTATATTCAAGACAAGAGCTTTTGCAGTAAGTTCTGAATTATTCAGACCAAAATACTGATCGCACAAAGTGTCAAGAGTGGTCCATTTCTCCTTGAAAAGCTTCTCGACTACCATTGCATGAATTATCTCCTGCTGATTCTTTTCCTCCATAACAGCCTGCAATTGGCTAACAACAAAATCTCTTTGATTATTTTTTTCGTTTAATGATTTTTCTAGTATGTCTTTCTCTTTCGCTATCTGAGCTGATCTGGCCTTAAGAGATAAAAGAGACTCAAGATTAGCTTGCAACTTAGCTTTTTGAGCCTTATTTCTCAAATGAAAGATAATAATTAAAAATGTAATAACAAACAACGACACAACGATAGCACCCCAAAGAAGCCACTTGAACAGAATTGATTTCTGGTCATTACGGAATGCCAGATCTGAATAAAACTCACTTTGTGCTCCTGCCACTGATTCTTGTAAGACATTCTCAGCTAAAGCATTCTGATAATGAAGCATTGAATCCACAAGAGATATAGCAAGATCCTTATCTCCACAGGCCTTCGCATTCTCATAACCTGCATACAAAATATGGATAGTATCTTCCTCGGAATGAGCAAAAGTTTGAACATGTGTAAATCTATCCTTTAATTCTTCAGTATTATCCAATTTATTAAAAATCTGACTTTCTAATATGACTACATCGATTTTTTCTCTATCAGATAAATCATCCCTATGTATATTCCAATCATTAAAATTGATTTCCTCATTCCGGCCTGTCATTATCAATGCTTCATTCAAAGGCATCTTTATATACTCAAGGAAAGAGCTATCGATAGGGTTTTCATTAAGACTTAAATTTCTTAGACTATCAAGAATCATATAAGCCCTATCTGCATTACCATTATTCAACCAAATATTTGATAATGCTCCTAATATGTATTTGTAATTAATCTGTCTATTTTCTTGTTTGTACAGTTCGGCAGCCTCTTGCGCATAACTTTCAGCCTCATCATATTTATATGCAAAGAAGAAGAGGTCAGAGATCCGTTCGGCGGCTTTGGCGTGCCAGTAGTCGTTGTTGAGGCGTTTGGATTCTTCGTAGGCGGTGAGGTAGTAGCGCATGGCTTCGCGGTATTTATTCTGGTTGAAGAACACCTCGCCGGTGTAGAAGTTGGAGCGGATGCCGCGGTCGCCGCGTGTGTCGGAGCTATACTTGGCATAGGCGATGCTTATTAGGGAATCGGAGTCGAGAGGGACGTCGGTCTTGACTTGCGCCTGGGTGTATAGCAGGGCGAAGTATGGGAGTTCGGAGTCTTTCAGGGTGTTTCTGTCGATGTCGGCCAGTATAGACATGGCGCTGTCGGGATGCTGCTCCATCACGGAATCGGCGTGGGTCAGCTTCTTGCCGGTTTCGGTGGAGCAGGCGGCAAGGAGGAGGGAGATTATAATTATTGAGATGTGTCTGGGGAGCATGATAATGTTATTGGGATTTTTGGGGAGGTTGGGGATGCGCACGGAGTGCGCTTACTACTAAGTTTGACTCCGGGGGAGGCTGGGAAGCCTCCCTTCCATATTGGACGCGCGGGGACGCGCACTGAGTGCGCTTACTACTCTATATTTGCTTGCGGAGGCGGGCGGGGGGGATGGAGAGGCGGTCGCGGTATTTGGCTACGGTGCGGCGGGAGATGTTTATGCCGTCGTCGGTCAGGAGCTGGGTGATTTTTTCGTCGCTTAGGGGATGCTTTTTGTCTTCGGCATCGACTACGCGGCGAATCTCTGCCTCTATCTTGCGGTTGGTGAGGGCATCTGTGTCCTCCTCCCCTGCGTTATCGCCGACGGTGTCGCTGAAGAAGAAGCGGAGGGGAAGGATTCCCCATGGGAGGGCAGCATATTTATTAGCGGTGCAGCGCGAAATCACCGAGGCATCCTGACCAGTCAGTTTCTCTATGTCCTTGATCATCATTGGGCGGAGACGGTAAATGTCTTCCGTGTCGAAATACTCACGCTGCAACTTTACGATAGCGGTGACAACCGACATCATTGCCTGCTGACGCAACTGGAGGGTACGGATGAAGTCGCGGGCATCGTTGTAGCGGTTGAGAATGAAGTCGCGGTCGGCATTGTCTTTCAGTTTCTCCATCCTCTTCTTCATGTCGGTCTCAGCCTGCGAGAAAGTCTCGCTGATACGGAGCTCGGGGATGCGATTGTTGAGGGTAATGACCGGTTCTTCGCCTGAAGTGTCAATGATTACGTCAGGGATGATGGTATTGGTTGCCGCTGATGCAGAGTCGATGGAGGCTCCCGGTTTGGGGTTGAGAGTACGGATAAGGTCGATGGCGGCATCGACACGCTCCTGCGAGATCCTAAGACGGGAAACGAGAAGGTGAGTATGGAGCATTGAGAAGGCTTCATACTGCTCGTTGAGGATACGCAGGGCATCGTCTCGCGTCTGCGAAGGAGGAAGGTATTCGAGCTGCATGGAGAGGCAGTCAGCGAGTGAGACAGCCCCTACCCCATGGGGCTCGAGGGTACGGACTGCTGCAAGCCCACGATCCATTACCGACTGAGGGAGATCAACGCCCTCAGAGAATGCGAGGTCGTTGACCAAATAAGCCGGGTCGCGCTGTAGCCGACCGTTTGAATCCAAGTTTCCGACGATGAAGCGAGCAGCGGTAAGTACATCGGGGTCGAGATGGAGTTGTCCGAGCTGAGAGAGGAGGGAATCGTAGAGAGAAGGAGCAGAGTCAGCCATCGGCATCTCTGAGAAGTCAGTGGAGAGTGAAGGGTGGAAAGCGGAGAGTGGAGAGCGGAGGGCGGAGGGATCGGAGTCGTGGATAGTGTCGGCATCGACGGCTTCGAGAGCTGGGTTGGCTTCCATCTCTCGCTCGACTTCCTCGTCGAGTTCGGGCGCATTCATCTCGAGCATCTTCACGAAGCGAAGCTGCTGCTGGGTGAGGCGCTGGGTGAGGCGCTGCTCGATGGCTATGTTCTGGCGGCTCTTTTCCATGATGCAAAATTAAGAATTTTTCGGCAGATAGACAAATTGATTTTTTACACGCAGAGTCCACAAAGGGGCGGAGGGCGCGGAGAGGAGAAACATATATTATTTGGAGGAGTTAAATAAAAGTTGTAAATTTGTAGATTGAACGAATAAAGCTGATAAAATGACTCAACTTTCACAAGCTCTAAAAAAATCACGCAGAGGCCGCAAAGGAGCAAAGGTTTTGTACTTTGGGAAGCTTCGCGACTCGGTTATAGCAAGCTCGCTGAGAGAACAGCCTGCTTCGCATCGGCTGGAGCACGCAGAGAAAGCTACGCATTTCTAAAGATTGAGGTAATAAATCACAATGAATTAAGACAAGCGAAACTTGAATAAAATGATTATAGAAGATATAAAGAAGAGAGTGGAAAAAGGGGAGAAGGTGAGGATATTGTTTGTGTGCTTGGGGAATATATGCCGGAGTCCGGCTGCACATGGGGTGATGGAGCGGCTTGTGGAGGAGCACGGGGTGGCCGACCGGTTTGAGATCGACTCGGCGGGACTCTATGGCGGACATGCCGGGGACCTGCCTGACAGCCGAATGCGTGCCCATGCCAGGCGAAGAGGGCTGGAGCTGACGCACCGCTCACGGAAAGTAAGGGAATCGGATTTCGACCGCTTCGATATCATCGTGGCGATGGACGATTCGAATTATGACCAACTTAGGGCAATGGCTCCTACTGCGGAGGATGAAAAGAAAGTTGTGAAGATGGCTGATTTCTTCACTCAGCATCCATGGGCTGACTGCGTGCCAGATCCGTATTATGACGGGGCGCAGGGATTTGAGAATGCGTTGGATTTGATTGAGGATGGGTGTAATACGCTTTATGAATGCATAATGCATAATTCATAATGGGTTACGAAGTATCGAGACACGGGTGGACGCACGAGCCGTGCGTCCCTACAGAAGGATTTGAATTATGAATTATATAAGTGAATATAAGTCGCTATTTCGGCTGGGGATGCCGGTGATGGCTACGCAGTTGGGGATAATAACGGTAGCATTTGCCGATACTGCTATGGTAGGTGCGTATGGTGTGGATGAACTGGCAGCGGCAGCTTTTGTGAATTCGATGTTTATGATTCCGGTGGTGATGCAGATTGGGTTTGCATCCGGAATCACCCCTCTCATTGGAGCACTCTTCGGACGCGATGACCATGCGGGAGCAGGGCGGACATTAAGAGCCGGCCTGCAGGTGAATGCTTTCCTTTCGATCGGACTTACCATTCTGATGGGAATACTTTATTTCTTTCTCGACCGGTTTGGACAACCGGAAGAATTGCTACCGCTTATCCGCCAGTATTACCTGATTATCCTTTCGTCGCTCTTTCCGATGGCACTCTTCAACTGCTCGCAACAGACGGCGAATGCGGTGACCGACACAGCCACACCTATGTGGATAATTCTCTCTGCGAATGTGGTGAATATCATAGGCAACTATCTGCTTATCTTCGGCAAGCTTGGCTGCCCGGAAATGGGACTTAACGGGGCGGGGCTATCTACGCTCACGGCCCGGTGGCTATCTACGATAGGGATCTTTGTCGTGTTCATGACAACTCGCCGTTACCGTCCTTATAAGAAAGAGGCACTTGGTTCAAGCCATGTGGGACATATCAGGAGGGTGGTGTGGAGCACTTCTTGGCCTATAATGATACAATCAGGGGTTGAATGCGGGCTTTGGTCATTAGGAGCCGTTGTGACAGGCTGGTTTGGCAAGATACAATTGGCGGCATATCAGGTGATCAATACTATCTCGCAGTTGGGATTTATGACGTTCATGAGTTTCGGTATCGCGGTGTCGATACGTTCTGCCAACTATACAGGAGTCGGGGATATGGCGGGAGTGAGACGCATCACCATGGCAGGGTTGCATCTCAACATTGTTCTCGCTACAGCAGCTTCTGCACTGTTCTTCTTCTGCGGTCACACACTGACGGGGTTCTTCTCTCCGGATGAGGAGGTGTTAGCTTCAGCGGGGATGCTGATATTGCCATTGGTGCTGTATCAGTATGGCGACGCGACACAGCTGACGTTTGCCAACGGACTCAGGGGAACAGGAAATGTCAGGCCATTCCTTTGGGT
Organism: Muribaculaceae bacterium; assembly: GCA_029061255.1. GTDB lineage: Bacteria > Bacteroidota > Bacteroidia > Bacteroidales > Muribaculaceae > Lepagella. The sequence continues at coordinate 272 of JAIDSL010000075.1, read as the reverse complement.
TACGCTGATAGCGTATATCCTGATAGGGGTGCCGATGTTGTTCTGGCTCGCAACGGGGCTGGATATGGGGAATGTGGGAGTGTATTACAGTTTCTCGTTTGCGCTGTTTGCGGCGGCCGGGCTGTATTATTGGTTTTTTCGGAGGACGGTGCGGTTAATTCATAATGCATAATTCATAATGCATAATTCATAATGCATAATTGGGCTACGCAATAGGTTGGACGCGAGGGGACGCACGCGGAGCGTGCTGACTACACTGGGGGGAGCGGACG
>JAIDSL010000074.1 GCA_029061255.1 Muribaculaceae bacterium | reverse complement strand
CAATGCGAAAATAGCTCAGTTGGTAGAGCACGACCTTGCCAAGGTCGGGGTCGCGGGTTCGAGTCCCGTTTTTCGCTCCAAGCTTCGGCTTAACCCTGTCCGGATGGCGGAATTGGTAGACGCGCTACTTTGAGGGGGTAGTGAGCTTTCGCTCGTGTGAGTTCGAGTCTCATTTCGGACACAAGGTGAATCAAGAGTGATTCACGGCAAGACAAAATTTTGATTTGCGAAAATAGCTCAGTTGGTAGAGCACGACCTTGCCAAGGTCGGGGTCGCGGGTTCGAGTCCCGTTTTTCGCTCCAACAAATTCGCGAAAATAGCTCAGTTGGTAGAGCACGACCTTGCCAAGGTCGGGGTCGCGGGTTCGAGTCCCGTTTTTCGCTCTAAGTTTCGACTTATACCCTGTCCGGATGGCGGAATTGGTAGACGCGCTACTTTGAGGGGGTAGTGAGCTTTCGCTCGTGTGAGTTCGAGTCTCATTTCGGACACAAAAGTCTTGAGTTTAACTCAAGACTTTTTTATATATACAAAAACTTATCCTGCGCGAACATCTATACGTTGAGACTCGCAGGACAAGTTTTTTTCGCAATGTGCCAATTTATTGATACTGATAGGAGGCGGCGAGCTCGTCGAGGGCATCGGGGTCGATCTCCCACTTTCCGGGATCATCGATTGACATGGAGAGAAGATCCATCACTTCCCAATAGTCCTTTTCCGACTCCTCGACATCAGTGTCATCCTCGTCATAGAGGCGGCAGTCAAGGGTCTTGGGATCCACTTCTATCATCACATGGTCGCTCCAGGCTTCGGGAGCGTCGAGATACTCTTCAAGTAGAGCCTTTACTTCTTCTTTAATCATTTGGTTTATCGTTTAATTGTTTAATCGTTTAATCGTTTAATTGTTTAATCGTTTAATCGTTTAATTGTTTAATTGTTGAGCCGTGCGTCCCTACAAGGACAGTCAATGCAAATACAAAATTAATAAATTACTCTTATTAAACAAATAGGAACATAAATATTTGTGGATGTGTGATTTTTTTTGTATCTTTGCGCGTTAAATCACGCCCGGAAATGGTCTATTGCCGCTTTTGGACTATCTATGTGTGTGATTGACATATCATTAAACTAACAAAAAGAACATAATCAATATGATCACCATAACCTTTCCAGACGGATCGAAAAAGGAGTTTGAAGCCGGCGTAACGCCGTTTCAGATAGCAGAGAGCATCAGCCCACGCTTTGCAGCTGATGTGCTTGCCTCTAAAATCAACGGTCAGGATTGGGACATCTCCCGTCCTGTCAACGAGGACGCAACAATCGAGCTCTTCAAGTGGGATGACCCGGAAGGTAAACATGCCTTCTGGCACTCTTCAGCTCACCTTTTGGCTGAAGCTCTTCAGGAACTCTATCCCGGAGTGAAATTCGGTATCGGCCCGGCTATCGAAAACGGATTCTACTACGACATAGATCCGGGAGAACACAAGATTACTTCCGAGGATTTCCCCAAGATCGAGAAGAAAATGCAGGAACTTGTGGCACGCAAGGAGGCTATCGTGCGAAAGGACATCTCAAAGGCAGACGCCCTCAAGATGTTTGGCGACCGCAACGAGACCTATAAGTGCGAGCTAATCAGCGAACTCGAAGATGGACACATCACCACCTATACACAGGGTGACTTCACCGACCTCTGCCGTGGCCCGCACATTCCCAACACAGCTCCTATCAAGGCTGTGAAGATTCTTTCTCTTGCCGGTGCTTACTGGAGAGGTGATGAAAAGAGAGATCAGCTCGTTAGAGTATATGGCATCTCCTTCCCCAAGAAAAAGATGCTTGATGAATACCTTGCTCTGCTTGAAGAAGCAAAGAAACGCGACCACCGCAAGCTCGGCAAGGAGATGGAGCTCTTTGCTTTCTCTCCGCGTGTAGGCCAGGGTCTCCCACTTTGGCTTCCGAAGGGCGCAGCGCTCCGCGACCGACTCGAACAGTTCCTTCGCAAGATCCAGAAAGAATATGGCTATCTGCAGGTGATCACCCCGCATATCGGCAACAAGGCTCTATATGTGACATCAGGACACTGGGCAAAATATGGCAAGGATTCATTCCAGCCAATCCACACTCCGGAAGAGGGTGAGGAATATATGCTCAAGCCGATGAACTGCCCTCACCACTGTGAGATCTACCAGGCGGCTCCCCGCAGCTACCGTGACCTCCCGATGCGATTAGCTGAATTCGGAACAGTCTACCGCTATGAGCAGAGCGGTGAGCTCCACGGACTTACCAGAGTACGTGGATTTACGCAGGATGATGCGCACATCTTCTGCGCTCCCGAGCAGATCAAGGGAGAGTTCCTCAAGGTGATGGATATCATCCTCTACATCTTCAAGGCTCTCGACTTCAAGAACTTTGAGGCACAGATTTCACTCCGTGACCCCAAAAATAAGGAGAAATACATCGGTTCTGACGAGAACTGGCACCTCGCTGAAAATGCTATCATTGAGGCATGCGCAGAAAAAGGATTGAAGGCAAAGCAAGTGGAAGGAGAAGCTGCATTCTATGGTCCGAAACTCGACTTCATGGTGAAGGATGCTATCGGACGCCGCTGGCAGCTCGGCACCATTCAGGTAGACTACAACCTCCCGGAGCGTTTCGGCCTTGAATACACAGGCGCTGACAACCAGAAGCATCGTCCGGTGATGATACACCGTGCTCCATTCGGCTCTATGGAGCGTTTCGTCGCAGTTCTTCTCGAGCATACCGCAGGCAAACTTCCCATCTGGCTCATTCCTGACCAGTGTGTAGTGCTTCCTATCTCGGAGAAGTATAACGATTATGCGCGTGAAGTTGTGAAGAAACTTGATAAAGATGGAGTACGCGCCATAATCGACGACCGCAACGAGAAGATTGGCAAGAAGATCCGCGACAACGAGCTGAAAAAAATCCCTTACCTATTGATTGTAGGCGAAAAGGAAGCAGCCGATGGAGCAGTTGCCGTGCGCAAGCAGGGCGAAGGCGACAAGGGAGTGATGAGCATCGCTGATTTCGCAGCCCTTGTCAACAATGAAGTAAAAGAAGCCACTCACAGAGAGGAGTGACAGTGATAAAACCAAATAAAAATAAGTTAAACTAACAGACCCACACTTTGGAGAAAAAACCCCAATTTACCGGACCACGCCCCCCTATGGGAGCCAATCGTCCGAAACCGGGACAGAGACCGAATAATCCCGGTGACAGAAACAGCAACGGCAAAGACCAGCACGTCATCAACGAGCGAATCCGCGCCCGCGAAGTGCGCCTGGTAGGCGACAATGTCGAGCCCGGCATCTACCCTATCGAAAAGGCACGCCGACTTGCCGACGAACTGGAGCTCGACCTCGTAGAGATAACAGCCCAGGCTGATCCTCCGGTATGCCGAATCATCGACTACCAGAAGTTTCTCTACCAGCAGAAGAAGCGTCAGAAGGAACAAAAGGCAAAAGCTGCCAAAGTTGTGGTGAAGGAAATAAGATTCGGTCCGCAGACCGATGACCATGACTACAACTTCAAGCTGAAGCATGCCATCGGGTTCCTGAAGGAAGGCTCAAAAGTGAAGGCATACGTATTCTTCCGCGGACGCTCCATCCTCTTTAAGGAGCAGGGAGAAGTGCTTCTCTTGAGGTTTGCCAACGACCTGGAAGACTATGGACGTCTTGAGTCGATGCCCGTGCTCGAAGGGAAACGCATGACAATCATGATGGCTCCTCTGAAAGCCGGCGCAAAGAAGGCCGCTCCAAAGCAGGATGCTCCTAAAGCTAAAGCACCTAAGGAGCCAAAGGAACCGAAAGAAGAACCTGCGGAGACCGAAGAGTAACGAAAAGGAAACGTTCGGAAGAACCATTTAATAATTAGAGACCGTAGGCACACCCTTTCTTCAGGGAAAGAGTGCTGCCGAGGTAAAAACAAACAACTAAAATTTTAAACAAAATGCCAAAGGTAAAGACCAACTGCGCGGCGAAGAAGCGTTTCGCGCTCACCGGCACAGGAAAGATCAAAAGAAAACACGCTTATCACAGCCACATTCTGACAAAGAAGAGCACTAAGCGTAAGAGAAACCTTGACCACACTACACTCGTAGACAGCGCAAACATGCGCCAGGTGAAGTCGCTTCTCAACCTCCGCTAATCTTTTCCTAACGGGAGAACAAACAAAACATTTTTTACAAACCGAATGCACAGCAACCAAGAGCAAAAAAGCCGCTGACATTCAAAAAACTTCAAAAAAATGCCAAGATCAGTAAATCACGTTGCCTCAAGAGCAAAACGCAAAAAAATCCTTAAACTCACCCGTGGCTACTACGGCAGCCGCCGTAATGTGTGGACCGTAGCAAAGAACACCTGGGAGAAGGGTCTCACCTACGCCTACCGCGACCGCAAGCAGAAAAAGCGCGATTTCCGTGCCCTCTGGATCCAGCGTATCAACGCTGCAGCCCGTCTTGAAGGTCTGTCTTACAGCCAGCTTATGGGCCTCATCCACAAGGCAGGTGTGGAAATCAACCGCAAGGTTCTCGCTGACCTCGCCATGAACAATCCCGCAGCGTTCAAGGCTATCTGCGACAAGGTTCGTTAATAGAATTTCGAATCTTACAGCCGCTTGAAAAGCGGCACATCCGAACACAAGAGACCGTATGCCTACCGGCATCGGTCTCTTTCTTTATATATTCCCTGTAAATTATGTGTCACATTTATATGAAACTATGTCAAAAACAGAAGATACTTAAACCTTTTCAATTTATAAATGTTGTTAAAATATAATAAAATTCCCGCTTGACCTTAGTCTCGTATTGACAGACATGCCCGGAACTAATACTATATCAACTAAAACACACAATTATGATCAGACTCAGCCAATCCAAAAGAGCCCTTTTGTCGGGAACAATTGCCGTTACAGTCATTCTATCAGGATGTAAAAACCATGACAAAGCGACTGATGCGGGTCCAGTACGAGTTAACGTAGAAGTTGTAGGGAAAAAAGCTACAGCTGACGGTAACCAGATTTTTTCCGGTACAGTTGAAGCCTCGGAGGAATCTACAGTAAGTTTCTCAGTTCCAGGCACAATCACTAAAGTATACGTAGAAGAGGGACAAAAAGTCGCAAAAGGACAGATAATTGCCCATATTAAGAGCGAAAGCCTTGTAAATTCACGCAATATTGCCCAGGCAGAACTCGAGGAGGCTCGAGATGCCTACCAGCGTCTTAAGAAACTTCATGATGCAGATGCACTCCCCGATGTAAAATGGGTCGAGATTCAGTCTAAACTGAAGCAGGCTGAGAATGCTGCGGCTCTTGCCGACAGGGCAGTCGCAGATGCTTCTATACACGCACCTATTTCCGGATACGTATCACAGAAATTTGCAAACGATGGGCAGACAGTCATACCGGCTGAGCCTGTAGTAAAGATCGTGAACCTGAATACCCTGCAGGTATCAATTCCGGTTCCTGAGAATGAAATCTCATCATTCGGCCCCCAAACGACAGCTGTAATAAAATTCAATATTGAGGATAATCCGGAGGTTATCGGGAAAATTGGAAATAAGAGTGTTGTCGCAGATCCTCTCACCCGATCTTACACCGTAAAATTCGACATCGAAAACGTAAATGGAAAGATACTGCCGGGTATGATTGGAGACGTAGTCGTAAAAGGATTGCAAAACGACTCTTCATCAGTCAAAACATCAGAAATCACGCTTCCATCGCAGGCTGTATTGCTAAGTTCTGACAATCATCAGTTTGTATGGACAGTTAAAAATGGGAAAGCGCAGCGAAAGGAAGTTGTTGCAGATGAACTCTCGGATAATGGGGTCATCGTGAGAAGTGGGCTTGTGCCCGGCGACAGCATAATCGTGGCCGGAATGCAGAAAGTCAGCACCGGCACTGAAGTTACTGTTGTAAGATAAGTGTTACCTTCTAAAAGCTACAGACATGGCAACAAACATATCCGATAAGCCTCAAAGTCCACAGACGGACAGCCAGGCATCAAATAAACCTTCGACAACCCCGGAGAAGCGCACCAATCCCATCGTAGCGGCTGGAATGAAATACCGCAAGGAAGTCATTCTTCTCGTTTGTGTATTGATAGCTTTCGGTATCTATGCACTTAAAGTAATGGACAAAAATGAGTTCCCATCATTCACCATACGTGAAGGAGTAGTTGCGGCAGTATATCCGGGAGCAACTGTGGAACAAATTGAACAGGAGGTGCTAAAGCCTCTTGAAGACTATATTTTCTCCTACAAGCAGGTGAATAAGAAAAGCACACATTCCCAGATCACATCCGGAATGGCCATCATATTCGTAGAACTCGATAATGATGTGGAAAACACCGATGAATTCTGGAATGAATTCAAGATAGGGATGGAGCAAGCGAAACTTACTCTTCCCGCCGGTGTGCTCGGAGTAGAGACCCTCAGCAATTTCGGAGACACCTCTGCCCTTCTCATCACAATGCAGAGCGACGACAAGACCTATAGGGAACTTGGCGAATATATGGACCAGCTTAAAGATCGTCTGCGTACTGTAGAGAGTGTGGGCACTATGAGCGTGTCCGGAAAACAGAATGAAGAAATCGCAGTCTATTTGAATCCTGAGAAACTGAAACATTACGCATTGTCCGAATCGACGGTAGGAGCCACTTTACTTGCCGAAGGATTCAAGACCACAGGAGGATCTTTGCAAAATGGGCATTACACACAACCCATAATCGTGAAGCGATCGGTAAACTCCATTCCGGATATCGCCAACATGATAGTATTGTCTACTCCTGACGGCGATATAGTTAGACTCGGAGATATAGCTGAAATAAAGAGAGAGTATCCTGATCCGGACAGCTACATTACAAACAACTTCCAGAAGTGTATCCTTCTAAGCGTGCAGATGAAGGAGGGTTACAATATTGTAGAGATGGGTACCGAGGTCGACAAGCAGATCGAAGCTTTCAAAAGCGAGATTCCTGATAGTGTGACTCTGTTCAAGATCACAGACCAACCTGTAGTGGTAAATAGTTCTGTAAACTATTTTCTTATCGAATTGCTTGTAGCAATCATAGCAGTAGTTGTAGTGATAATGCTACTTCTCCCCTTCAAAGTAGCACTTATCGCAGCATCAACCATTCCAATAGCCATCTTCATATCGCTCGGTCTGTTCTATTCGTTCGGTATAGAGCTTAACACTGTGACTCTCGCTTGCCTTATAGTATCGTTGGGCATGATTGTGGATAACTCGGTAGTGATAATCGACGATTATGTTGAGCTTATCTCAGAGGGTGTTGACCACTATACAGCCACCCTACGGTCTGGCACCGAATTCTTTAAGGCGATATTCTCGGCTACGCTTGCCATCTCTGTGACATTCTTTCCGTTTCTCATAACGGTAAAGGGAATGTTTCGCGACTTCCTGACTGATTTCCCCTGGGGAATGACGATAATTCTTTTTGTATCGCTCATCCTTGCAGAACTCCTGGTGCCATTCCTTCAGTACAAGCTTATAAAGAAGCCTATCTATAAGCTCCAGCAGGAGGCTATCGCTTCCGGCAAAAAGAAATTCAGTTTCTTTGTGTCGATGCAAAACGGCTACAACAAGGTGATCGACTGGTGTTTCGCATGGCCGAAAACCACACTCGCACTCGGAGTGCTCTGCATTGTGGGAGGATCGCTGCTCTTCGTATCCCGTCCACTTCAGCTTATGCCAATAGCGGAGCGTAACCAGTTTGCCGTTGAGATATTCTTACCACAAGGCACTTCAGTTGAGCGCACCACTATGGTAGCTGATTCACTTGAGCGTATACTCTCGAAAGATCCGCGTGTCGTATCTATAGCCTCTTTCCACGGATGTTCGTCGCCAAGATTCCAGGCTACGTATGCGCCTCAGGTAGGAGGTCCGGATTTCGCGCAGTTCATCGTCAACACCAAAAGCAATGCAGCCACTATCGACGTGCTCAATGAATACACCGAGAAATATGAAAGCTATTTCCCTGATGCCTTCGTCCGCTTCAAGCAACTCAGCTATTCTACAGCCTCCTACCCTATCCAGATAAAAATAAAAGGATCTGATGAAGCAACTCTTCATGCTGTAGCAGATTCTGTGGCTGCTATAGCAAGACGTGTACCCGGACTCAGGAATGTTCGGACATCTCTGGGAAACCCTCTTGCATCGGCTCTCGTAGTGCCGGACAATACTAAGGCGGAACGCCTCGGCCTCAACTCCACCCTTATGGAAAGCACGCTTGCACTCCGATATTCCAGCGGACTTCCGGTAGCGACTGTTTGGGAGGGTGACTACGGTATTCCGGTGAAACTGAAAACCGGAACGTCAAACCGCAGCGACGTGAGCGAACTTGAACGTGAGCCGATGCCGGTGATAGGACTCGGCACTGTTCCTTTGAATCAGGTCTCTAACGTGGTTCCGGAATGGCATCCGGGGATGATAACGCACTATAATGGCATCCCAACGGTATCAGTGATTGCGGAAGTGCAGCGCAATATCAATGTCATCGACCGCACCGAGGTGCTTATGGACAGTCTTAATCGCCTTGACCTTCCTGCAGGAATCACAATTGAAAGAGGCGGAGAATGGGAAAACACTATGGATACGCTGCCGGAAATCCTGTCCGGCTTGGCAATGGCAGTTGCAATCATCTTCTTCATCCTCTTGTTTCATTATGCGCAGGCGGACACTTCAGCGCTCCTTCTATTCTCACTCCTGCTCTGCATTCCGGGTGCCGCTATCGGACTCTTGATTCAGGATACCGCCCTTTCGCTGACCTGTGTGCTCGGCATAGTATCTCTTATGGGTATTCTCGTTAGAAACGCAATCGTACTCCTTGATTATGCCGAAGAACTCAGGAACCAGGGACAGACAGTACATGACGCAGTGCTCAACGCCTCCAAGCGCAGGATGAGACCCATTTTCCTTACATCGGCAGCCGCAACGATGGGTGTGCTTCCGATGGTGACTGGTAGCAGTGCCCTTTGGAAACCTATGGGAGTTGTGATTTTCTGGGGAACCCCTATCACAATGATATTTATCCTTACAGTAATACCGGTGGCATACAGCATGATGAAATCGCGCAGCAAAGGTGCTGACCAACCGTTGCCAGAACCTCTCGAGACACATCTTCTCTGATTTTTAAGTAAAAAATACAACTATGAAACCACATAAATATTTAATAGCGGCGGTTATGGGACTGTATTCAGTAGGTCTCACCGTGTCAGCCCAGACCACGGCTGACTCCATATATACCCTGCAGCAATGCAAGACACTTGCTCTCGCCAACAATGCAGACATACATATTGCAGACAACAACCTTCGCGCAGCTATTGAGACGCGCAAGGAAGCCTTTACCAAGTATTTCCCGGAGGTTTCGGCTGGCGCATCCGCCTTCACGACACACAACGACGTAATACAATACAATGTGCTCGATATGTTTACCCTCGGCATAATCCACAAAGGGAAAGCGGCTGGAATTTGGGCTTTGCAACCGATATTTGCGGGAGGACAAATCGTAAACGGAAACAAACTTGCCAAAGTGGGGGAAGAAGCTGCACGCATCCGCAAGGAACAGAGCGCCGACCTCGTTCAGCTCCAGACAGAAGCTTTATACTGGCAGTTAGCGACTCTTAAGGCTGAGAAGCATACGGTAGAGAGTGCTATCACGACACTCGATTCCCTTACACGCCAGGTGAAAGCGGCTGTCGAAGCGGGAATAGTGACTCGCAACGATCTTCTAAAAGTAGATTTGAAGCGAAACGGTTACCGAGCAGATCTTGTTGATCTCGACAACGGAATCGAGCTTATGAAAAGGTTGTTGGCTCAGGAGATGGGACTCGGTGCGGATGCAAAGGCTGATATAGAAGAAAACGTGCCTTTCGAGCTTCCTTCGTATCCTTCGGATCTGTTTATCAAGACATCTGATGCTCTCGCCCAGACCGCTGACCATCGACTGCTTGAGAAAAATGTCGAGGCAAAGCAACTGGAAAAGAAGATGGAGACAGGCAGTCACCTTCCACAGGTTGGAGTAGGCGCAGGATGGTTCTATCACGATGTGTTTGAACAGAATCATAATTTTGGAGGAGTCATGGTTTCGGTATCAGTGCCAATTTCCGATTGGTGGGGAGGTTCACACGCTATCAAGCGCAAGGCACTCGAACTTGAGAATGCCCATCAGGAGCTTGAGAATCTTAGCCAGAAACTCGAGATTGAGATGGCCGACAAATGGGATAACCTGACAGCCGCCTACCGCAAGATGGAAATTGCAACCGAGGCTATAGGACAGAGCAAGGAAAACCTACGGCTATGTCAGGCATATTATGATGCTGGGATGAACACTATAACAGATGTGCTTGATGCCCAGACCCTGCACCATCAGGCCCAAGATGATTTCGTGGCCGCTTACGGAGCGTTCAAGGTGTCTGAAGCCCAGTACCTCAACGCCACAGGTCGCCTCAAATAGAAAAGTAAACACAGCAATGAAAAAGACCGATTGCATTACGCCATCGGTCTTTTTCTTTAAGAGTAAAGTAAAATTTACGTTCAATCAATACATATATTAATCAATGTATTTACCCAATTATTGAAACGAGGACATTTTTCACGTATGGTCCTTAATCCTATTTCCAACGCAATTATATTCCCATACATTACCTTATCATAATCAGGTATGATTCTCAAAATTCTTTTAGAAGGAGCTCCTTCCGGGGAACTATTTATGTCTTCCGGATTCTCAAATGATTCTATAATTCCTTTAAGTTGAAGAGTTTCCTTTTCTTCAAAATACTTTATAAAACCTTTGTCGGAAGAAAACAATAAAGCCTCGAATTCATGAAGCTGAATATATGGATAAAATCTTCTGTCATCTATGTTATTTTTTATTACTTTTTCCATTGCAGCAACACGTTCGCAATGATTTTGAATACAATTCCACTCATCTTTATCAGGCAATGCCGGGCAACGGAAAAAATCTACAAATGTAGTAACGATAATATCTTGTCCCTGAGATCTCAACAATCTATTGACATCATTCCTAAGATGCTCATAACTAGCAAATCCACCTCTGTGACCTCTACTGGTGTGAATGATCACAGGATACACATAAATATCATGGCTAAGAAAGAATGGTGCCATAAGTTCCTTGACAAATTCTTCTTCAGACTGACCTTCTACAACTATGTATAATCTCTTACTCATGGCCTACCTCCTATAATGTTCTTTTCCCATAATTCTCCGACTGAATACTCTTCAAGCCATTGGGAAAAGTCATCTTCATTCAGTCTATAGAATGTAGACTGATTATCTTCTCTGCCTACTACAATTAGATTATCAATAGAGAAATTGCTGATAAGCTCTACTGATTGAGTTGCTACAATTATTTGCGACTTTACTGAAGCTCGTTTTATCATAGCTGAAAGCTTGACCATAGCAGCAGGATGAAGACCCAATTCAGGTTCATCCAAAATAATGGTTTCCGGCATTTGAGACTGTAACAAAAGTGTTGCAAGAGCAATGAATCGCAACGTACCATCAGAAAGAGAAGAGGCATCTAAATACATATCGGAATCTTGCTCTTCCCACTCCAATTTTATTCTTGTATCGTCCGTTAACATAGGTGTGAGACGAAAACGTTTGAAATATGGAGCGACTGATTTAACAGTTGACTCGATAAGCCTATACGCAGTAGGATCGGTCTGCTTAAGTCTTAACAGGATTGCCGGTAAATTTGATGCATCATGTCTTAACGTGGAATTATCTCCGATATTACATGGCTGACGCATCGGTGAGGTTCGGCTTGTATCATGAAAATGGTAGACTATGAAACTTTTAAGTAGAGCGCGGATATATTTTGCACGGTAATACTTTTTTTCGGATATTTCAGATTCTTCCACTGCCTTATCCCATATCATTTTATTCCAAGATGTATATTCTTTTGAAGATATTTCTTTGGCATTGAAATAGTCTCCTGTTTCCTCTATATAAGCCTTGTCCCCGACTCCCGGACACAGCCTAAAAAAGAATGCATTTTTATTATCGTAATCTATTAGCCCTTCTATTGATTTAGAATACTTCAGACCACAATATAATTGAGAGTTCATTCCTCCATTGGAAAGCATATACGCACCCAAACGCTGATCATATAAAGATTTAACCATCTCAAAGAATGAGATAAAATTACTTTTACCAGCACCATTTTCTCCAATCAAAATATTGATCTTGTGTAATGAAATCAATGCTTCACGTATTGATTTATAATTGCGTATACCTATTTGTTCTATCATAAGATCTAATTCAATATGCCTTTCTAATAATGACGATGCTCCGATAATATCCTTGATTTGTAAACTAAAAAGATATCTCAACACCTTTAACTCTGCAAATTTACTCTTTTTTTCCTTATAATGCAAATGATTTTATCCTATACATATCTTTTAAGATTTGTATGTATGCTTCTTATTTGCATTTTCCATATATAATCATTAATTTTGTAAGAAGAAATAATCCCGATAAGCCGAATGATACTTAATATGAAGTCGATACTAACAAGCATAATAATCTTACTTGCATTCGTATGCTCGTATGCGCAAAGTCCATACTCCACTCAGTTTGACGTTCCATACACTGATAAAATGGACACCTATTCAAAGGATAGGCTCAAGCTTGACATCCACCATCATGCCGAGGGGAAGGATATGCCTGTCATCGTATGGTTTCACGGTGGAGGTCTGACCGGCGGCAACAAGTTTGTGCCTGCGGAACTCATGGACCGAGGTTATGTGGTGGTGGCTCCCAACTATCGTCTAATTCCTAATGTCGGAGTTGAGGAATGCATCGACGATGCAGCAGAGGCAGTAGCCTGGACCTTCAAGAACATAGACAAATATGGAGGTGACCCGACAAAGATATTTGTGGCAGGACATTCAGCCGGTGGTTTTCTTACAAGCATGATTGGGCTCGAGAAGAAATGGCTTGACGTGTATGGCATCGACGCCGACTCAATCGCGGCTCTCATACCATACAGCGGTCAGGTCATAACCCATTTCGCAGACCGCAAAAGTAAGGGAATCGGGGAACTTACTCCATACGTCGATGATCATGCTCCCCTCTTTCATGTCAGGAAAGATTGCCCGTCGTATATCATCATAACAGGTGATGCTGAGCAGGAACTGTATGGCCGCTATGAGGAGAATCTATATATGTGGAGAATGATGAAGCTGGCTGGACATCCCGACGTAAAGATCTACAAGCTTGACGGCTATAACCACGGCGACATGGCAGCTCCCGCCCACCACATCCTCCTCCACGAAATCAACCGCATCCTCTCTGATTCTAAATAAATAGAAAACAACATTCTTATGGGAAGTACTTCAATCATGAGATATTGCCTGATCTCAACGAGCCTAATGGCATCTGCCGCTATCTTCGCGGCTCAATCACAAGAAGCGTCAGTAAAAGTTATAGCAAAAAATGTAGCAGGATATGACTTGACTTATCATCGCAGTTATGATGGAGTCTGGCTAAGCACGTTCACGCCCATCCAACTCGGTTCCGACAGCACCTTTACTTTGAAAATGCCTACGGAAGGTGTTGAACGAATGATGATTTTAGCAAATGACCCCAATCGAAAACTGCCTGGCGCTTATAAATCATTCTATGTGATGCCTGGTGTCACCGAAGTCAATCTCGATCCTTTGGCGAAAGACAAAATTACTGTATCAGCACCATCGGGAAATCGCCTCGACAGCGATGCCGCAGATACTGCCGACGCGGTTTATGACGTATGGTTGGCGCTCGCGACTGGAGGAAAAGACCGACTGGGCATATATTCCGATACGATCCCAGCTTCAGTCTCGGCAAAACTTAAATGCTGTGTCGACAGTCTTTTAAGCCCATATGCTGGAGCGAGCCCAGAGGTAGAATCAGCGGCTCGTCGCGACGCCTCCTTGTGCGCGCTTATGGTCTATCAGCTATGCCACAACAAAGCACAACGCAAAAACAAGCATAAGGTATGGGACAGGGATCTTGCAGACATGAAGGATGAAATAGATATCAACAATCCTGCGAATGCATGCTCTCCCTTTTTCGGAGACATCATGAGTAATTTCTTCTTTCAGGACTTTAATCCTGACGGAATCTCTCCTGATTCTTTGTTGCGGATAAGAAGTGAATATATCCTTAAGACACTTAGCGGTAAAGCAGCCGAAGCTGCGTTCGGACTTCTACTGTCTAAAGACGCTGACAACGGTACCTTCAGTCCAAGCGCACCCGAACTCACCAAGAAGTTCAAATCACTTTTTCCAAAGAGCGGTCTGATTCCGCTGCTTGATAAAAAAGTTGAGGCAAATTTAGCATTCAACCACCCGAAGGTTTCAGAGGAAATAGTGTTTCTTGATAATTCGTCTCTTAAATCATTAGACCAGCTGTTTACCTCTTACAAAGGAAAACCTGTACTTATCGACATCTGGGCGACTTGGTGCGGTCCATGCCGCAAAAGTTTCGAGCATGTCAAACCTCTTCAAGAATATGCCGCGGAAAACAACATCCAGCTTCTATACATTTCGGTTGATGAGCAAGATGGTATTGAAGACAAATGGAAGAATATGGTAAATTTTTACGACCTCAAAGGCCATCACTTCTTGATCAATCCCGATATAAAACAAGAAGTGTACTCTACATTCGGCAATTCCGACAGCATCCTCTCCATACCATGTTATGCCATCATAGACCGACACGGTAATCTGACCGTACTTGGCTCGGAACTCGCGGAAAGCACCGATTTCACCCCACTCCGCACCGTCCTCGACAAAATAAAATGACGTGCCTACCTCCCCAAAATAAACTCATAGACCATGAAGGAAATAATACCGCTGGATAGCTTTCAAAGAAAAGAGAGTGTCATGTTCTTTAAGGATTTTGCGAATCCAAACGTCAGCGTGACGTGCATGGTAGATGCATCGGAATGTTACCGCCGTGCAAAATCGGTTGGCGACAGGTTCTTTCATCATTACCTACATGCGATACTGAAAGCCGTCAATGAGATCAAGGAACTGCATTATCGTTTCACTCCGACAGGAGAAATCGCATGTTATGACAGGATCGATGTATTGTCACCCATTCGATTGACCGGCCATGATTCCTTCACAACCCTGCGTTTTCCATATGATACCGATAGGATGGCTTTCATCTCCTCAGTAAAGGAAATAATTGAGAATGCAGGAAGTCTGACAAGCTTCGGAGAAGAAGAAGGTCTGCAGGAATACGATGTGGTTTTAGTCAGCGCAATACCAGACCTGCCCTTCACATCGATTTCATACACTCAGAAGCACCGGCATGGCAATGATTTCCCACTCATAAACGTCGGCAAGATGGAATCCGACGGTCGAATGCCCATTGCCATCTGCGTCAATCACGCCTTCGTCGACGGCCAACACCTCTCCCACTTCTACAAGCTCGTCCAGCAATACCTCGATTCCGATCGTTGAGGATGATAGTCTTCTCTATCTTTTTCTTAAAAATATTTGGATGTATTTGGATTTTTAGTAATTTTGCAAAATAAACCTACGCCGATGACGGGGCAACCTGTCGGTTGGGTGGGTTGAAACACATATTTTGAGCGTTTACTTGCGCTTGATTCTTGGCTGTTTCAGAAATCTGGCAGTTTCAAAACTTCGTCAGGAATGAAGTAACGGTAGATGTCTTCGGGTATGATTATCATACCCAATGTCAGGGTGCGCATATGTGTATCCTTATTGGTGTATTATATCATACGGCGTAGGCTCTCCGTTGCTCGTTCTACGAAGTGACGGCTATGCCAGATGCCATGAAACAGCGGGACGAGTAACGGTACGGATCCTGCGCTTTTTTTATGTTTGGCTGTTTACCTTTGGGGATTCGGGGTATATAAAGATGTAAGAATTTAACTTCATTGGTAAACCGTCGAATATAATGAAACATTTCAAAGCATCGGAGACGACCTTGTTTTTCAACACAAGAGACGAGATGATCAAGGTAAGATTGGAAAGAGTGGCTTATTTTGAAGCAGACTCCAATTATTGTCATGTTTATTTTATCAACGGAGCCAAAGCCACTCTTCTGACAAGCCTTGTGAATATAGAGGAGTTGCTGACTGAGCGTTTCAAGGGGGATAGTCCTATGTTTATCAGGATTGGCAAGAAGTATATTGTCAATAGGCGATATATCTTTCAGATCAATATACCTCGACAACGTCTGATTCTTACGGATTACGTCACATCCGGCATAATGGAGATATCCATTTCCAAAGAGGCCCTAAAGAATTTGAAATTACTATACTCTAATAACTGATATGGGAATAATAATAGGGAGACAAGGAAACCAAAAGACTCCGATTACAGACATGACCGTCAGTAGGAAACATTGTAAGGTCACCAACAATGGTGACGGGACATACACTATTGAGAATTTGAGTCCTTCGGGAACAAAGGTAGATGGAGTTGAGATAATACGAACAACCGCTAAACTGAACAGCCGGATTCAGCTTGGGCAGTCTTTTTCCGCAACTCTTGTGGAATTAATCGGAGTGCCATCTGTTTCAACTTCGACAAACCATACTTCTTCATCTTATAAATCTTCGAATACCAACACTTCTAAGATCCAAAATCAAGAATCTATAGTCAAGACTTACGATATCTCGCATCTTAAGCGGGTATGGGAAGATTTCAATTCGACTAACCTTGCTATGGCAAACCGTCAAAGAAAGGTAAGTTTAGTAAGGTCTGCTACCCCAATTTTTACTATTGGATCAGGACTACTTGCTTCATTGACTGAATTAGGAGCAGTCGGTTGGGTGATGACTGGAATTGGAGGTGTTGGGTTCTTGTATAGTTTACTTGGAATGAAGAATGCTGAGACGGCAGAGGAACGTCAGCGTCGACAGGAAGAATTTGATGATGCTTGGGTTTGTCCGAATCCGGAATGCGGTCACTCCCTTATGGCAAAAAACTATAAGATGTTAGTTCGAAATCATCAGTCTTGTCCGTATTGCAAATGTAAGTACGTAGAAAAATGAGAGTTTTAACTATATTATTGATGATTCTCTTGGAATTTCCTTCCATAGCGGAAACTTATGTTGTATGCATAGGTATCGGAACTTATGCCAATTCAAAAGTCAAGAATCTGACAAAAACTGAGAAAGATGCGAAAGCCATTGCGGAGTTCTATAAGAAGGGGACGGATAATGTCATTACGATTACCGGCAGATATGCAACAAAAACGCAGATCCTTAAAAGTTTACGCTGTCAGTTCAACAGGGCAAAAGAAGGAGATAAGATCGTATTCTATTTCAGTGGACACGGATATCCCGGTGGATTCTGTCCTTATGAAATGTCTAAGCTTGAGGATGGACTGTCTTATGCCGAAGTGATAAAAGTTATGTCTCAATCCAAGGCAAAAGAAAAGATGATCTTCGCCGATGCATGTAATAGTGGGGCAATCCGTCAAGGTAGTGTGGTGGCTACACCTGATACAGGCAACGTGATGATGTTCCTGTCATCGAGAGGAAATGAATACTCTATAGAATCGACATTGCTTTCCAACGGTTACTTTACGAACTATCTTTTACATGGACTCGGAGGAAAGGCCGATATGAACAGAGACAGGACTATAACAGCTAAGGAACTATACGATTATGTCAGCAGCGGAGTGACACAGCTATCCAAAGGAAAGCAGCATCCTGTCATGTGGGGTAGCTTTCCAGACGATATGGTAATTGTAAAGTATGGGAAGAATGGACTTCGCACTAATCATCATTAAAGGAAGCATGCTGTTCAGTTGTCGAAATAATAGATTCTATCCACCCAATATAATCTTCGACAGGATGATACATTGGACTGACATCAGATTCTTTCCAATCAAACAAATCTTCATAGTCTCCAGTTTGTCTCATGGTAAATAATCTTCCAATCAATTGAGAATCTTCCGGATTCAGAATTCCTTGTCTGACAAAAATCATTCCGATCATCCGTACTATACCTTTATGCGAAGAGGCTTCTATTCCACTATGAATCAAAAGCGCTGCACTTGCATAGTACAAACGATTTGCTGCAAGATTCCAATATCCAAGACATCCAATGTCCTCAGCCTCCTTCAAAGTTTGTCTCGCTCTTTCTAATCTATAAGATACAATATCGTTTCTTTCCTGCGATTTTAAGGTCATCGAGCATTAGTTTTGAAATATTACCACCTTATCTTTTTCCAATACTTCGGTAATTTTTTTTGAGTTTATAAACGGCTCTTAGGAGCCAAATGTTTAAT
>JAIDSL010000073.1 GCA_029061255.1 Muribaculaceae bacterium | reverse complement strand
TTTTTCATGCAGAAGACGGAATACGATATGTTGAGATGTGTCGTGGGATGGTAGTTGTGTATAACTTCGGAAAAGAGTATAGTTCAAGGTCGTGCCGACTATAGGTCCGTTTGAAGGTTTGTATTCATAAGAGGTGGAGAGGAAGTGAGAGGAGTCGTCGCGTTTCCTGTCATACGATTGAGTTAGTCTTTCCTTTGAGTCAAGATATGGTCTGTCCGTAAACAGTTCAGAGGGATTATAAGCGACATATCGGGAATAACTCAGCGCGACGCTATGACTACCTTGATTGTATTCTCCGAATACAGAGCCATACATCTGTTTTGCTTTCCATAACTGTCCGTCAATATTCACCCCTATCGAATAACCATTGTCTTTCTTTCGACGCTTGACAAGGTTTAAGGTAGTTGTAGAATCCGTCCCGTCACCCCTCGCTCCTCCTGAGTTTAGGATCTCAATCCTTTCTATGTCGGTAACTGGCAGTGACTTAAGATAGTTGATAAGGTTATCTCCGTCGAGGATCGTTTTTCTTCCATCAATATTTATGGAAAGACTCTGCATTCCATTGAGCTTTATGTTTCCGCTGGATTCCACTATTACCCCGGGTAATGACCGAATCGCTTCGTACACATTACCTTGTCCTCCGGAAACCATTGCAGAGGGATTATATGTAATCTTGTCAGCTCTCAATGTGGCCGCAGGTCGTTCAGCTGTAACCGTCACTTCCATTAGTGTATTGCATGATATAGAGTCTGCCGCTACGGAGTCGGCAGGATTAATGGAATAAGCATCAATACATATCTCACAAATCAGACCAATAAGCAGTATATTTCTAATGATTTTCATAAAAGATGATAATTTTTTAGCGAAATTATCATCTTATTCTATAGTACCGAAAAATATGTGACGACTTTTAGGCTTCCTGTGACGAAACTATTCAACGTTTCTTATTGAGATCTTATTTCCATTACAGTCTGTTGCGTTCAGATAAGCCGGCTCCTTTACCTTTATACTTGTTGGTTGCCGCATTGAAGGAATATCTTAACAAGACTCTTATTGACTGAGTGTCACTATAGTTCCATTTGTCGAGAGTCATCTGATAGCCGTGGGTGATCATGGAGTTTCTTGCTGTCCTGAAAATATCGGTTGCTTGCAATTGAAAAAACCAGTCCTTGATATTCTTTGAGAGACCGAGATTGATCTGCCATGAAGGTTTGATGGTCACGACATCCATATCCCCTTGACTACGCACGGAAATATCGCCGTTGAATGTAAACCCTTTCCCTAAAGAGACGCTGTTAAAGAAGTTGACGAATAGAATAGGGGTATTCATCCGCTTCAAGCCATCAACTGTTTCCATAGAAAATCTCTGTCCCGATAAGTTTATTCTAAGGCGTGGAGACCAACGGTCTATTCGGGGAGATAACGACAATACAATGTTATATTTCGAAAGATGATTGAAATTGTCATAGGTCATGATGTTCTGCGGCTCTCCTTGCTTATATGGCCGGATGACACTTATTATCGCATCGCCGTCATAAGTATAAGAAACACTGAAAAACATCCATCTGTAAATTCCCGCAAGTGAGAAATTATGTATTTGTTCGGATCTTAGCAATGGATTTCCGGTTTCGTATGTGAAACGGTCATCATACTGTATGCTACTGCTCAATTGGCTGTATAATGGTCTTTTTGTCTTTGCCTCGTATGAAAGTGTGAATTTTGCCTTGTTTATAGGAAATGTGAAGTCCACACTCGGACATATTCGGCTGTAACTGCGGCTTTGCTCCTTCATATACAGATCACTCTGATAATAATCAGAAAGGGTATGCTCATATCTTAGGCCCGCATACAGTTCCGTTTTATTGATTGGTATATTTACCGCTACGAATCCGGCACATGTGGTTTCGTTTATTCTGTCATCCGCATCAGGCAGACTGATTCCTTCATTTTTGAATATATTTCGTCTGTCCGTAGCCGTTACTTCGTATCCGAATTCTAAAGTATTGTCACCAAATGAATATTCCGCTGTGCCTTTGGAAGCGAACATAGAGCTTTTTACCTGGCTTTGACTTCCTTTCTGACTGAGATTTCCGATTTGATCTTTCTCAGATATAGATTGATAATTGTTGCTGCATCTATAAAAATAGTCATTGTTGACGGAAATGTCGACATTCCCAATCTTACCTTGATAATACAGGTTTATAAGATGCAGAGGTACTGACTCCCCTCTCCAGTTGATGTCATAGGAGATTTCATCATGCGTGTCATTACTGTCGGATACTGTCTCGTGCGAAGTCCAGCGAGATCTGTAATCAGGAGTAGCAGAGTATTCATATTTGATTCCGATGTAATTATCATTGTTTATCTGCCAGTTTACACCGATATTTGTCAGATATGAGTTTGATATGGGATAGATCCATGTGTCCTTACCGATAAGATAATATGATGCGTCGGTTTGTATGATTGTTTTATCACTTTGCTTCTGGTAGCCACAATAGTGGTCATAGTTGAAAGTCCCAAATACATCAAATCCACCTTTTCTGTAATTGAGGAATACATTATCTGATTGAGAGAAATATCGCGCCAGTCTTCCGGAGACCTGTAAAGAACCGCTGACTCCGTCTCCTTGTTTACGGATAGTCCTTATAAGGATTGCTCCTCTTGTCTCAGCTCCAAATCTCGCTCCTGGATTGTACACAACCTCAATATTCCGGATTTCTTTTGATGAGAGACGGTCGAGTTCAGACATATCAAGAAGTTTACGTCCGTTGATATAGAACTGCGGCGCTCCGCGACCTATTATCTCGATCTCTCCTCCATCTGTCCTCACTCCCGGAAGTTGAGAGATCACATCACGGCAGGTGCCAAGTTCGGACAGAGAAGTATTCTGTACGTCAGTGATCAGGCCCCCTTTACTCATACGTTGCTGGTTTCGGTTAGCCGTAACTTCTACCTCGTCGATTTGAATCGTCTTTAACGAATCCTTTCCTTCTATGGAATCGTTTACATGCACCTGTGCTCCGGCGATAAGAGCCGTTGCAAAACAAATAATGATCAGTAAATGCTTCATACCTTTTGAAATTTTTCTGCAAAGGTAGGGCATACTGACGGAAAGGTTGGATTTTGGCCGTTTCAGATTCGTTTCAGTATGAAAATCCGCAGTTCAAAAACGTTTCATACTGAATATATATTAATGGGTATCACGACTTTATCTTATAGTGTTAGAATCTCAAGCATATCTGGTGGCAATTTGCCTCTCAGGCGCGATTTGCGTGTCCTGACAGCTGTCTCCGTCGTTCCGAGACATGCGGCTATCGCAATGTTGGATTCCTTAAGGCAAGACATGAGGCAGGTGACGATATCTTCTACGTTTAGTTTGGCGCCTGTCATTTTCAAGTCTACGATAAAGTCTGCAAAACAACCGATCAACTCCTGTTGCATGGATCCTCTGCTCTTGATGGTCGGAAAGCTTCCTGATGATCGGTACTGAAGTTCCATTCTGTCTATCTCAGCCTGAAGTTTGGACATTCGGAATTGTTCGATGCAGAGATCCAGTCGTTTTCTGATGAGACTTGCCGATGATTCTGCTTCGTCGTTTTTATCATCTGCTTCAGATAGTATCTGGTCAACCTTCACTTTGTCAAGCTGTTGCCGGAGCTTAAGAAACTTACGTTTGGCATGCCATACATATAGCACAAAACAAATAATGAGCAATAATACAGCAGCTAAGGATAAAGTAAATATCATCTGTCTGTTAGCCTTAGCTTCCAATATCCTTAATTGAAGCTTAGTGTTGTAATCGCTCTGTTCCTTTGCTAACTTATGTTGGATATTAAGAATATAACTGATTGAGTCATTAGTCACAGTGCTATTGTCATGAAGTATTGTGCCTGTTCTAAGCAAACTTATACTTTGCTCAAGAAGTTGAAGAGCGTTGTAGGTATTGATTGAATACAAGGAAGGATTATTATAATAGATGCTTTTTGATTCGGAAAGACAGCGCGTTGCGGAGTCAAGTCTGGAGTTATTCAGGTATAAGAATCCCAATGTTATCATTTTCCCAAGATGTTTACCCTCTATCCGGTTGAGGTATGATATGGATCGCCGAATGTCGGCATTGGGAACAGCGGCATAGTTCAGCGCATATGTGTCATATTCGGGATTGTCTGGATCAATCTCATTCAATGCTCGTTCCATATAGATTGTGGCAGAATCATTGTGGTTAAGATAGGAATGAAAAAGCCCGATATCGTGCAATGCCCTGGCCTTATCTTTTGGCGACTCAGCGTATTTCAATGCAATTTTAGCATATTTGACTGCTGTCTCATAATCCTTTGGTAAGGTAGGAAATGCGTAGAGGTTAGAAAGATTTATATATAATTCGCTCTTTATCCGACCTGAAGAATCTGGAACAAGCTGTATGGCTTTTGACAAATAGTAAGCGGCTGAGTCCTGTTGACGTAACCAACGCTTCTTTATAACATAAAGCTGATAGATGTCGATCAATCCGATAGTATCAGAAATGGACTCAAGATATCGGACAGATGAATCAAAAGACTCATCTGTGATGAAGGATTTTCCCTGACTATTTTTAATTTGGGCAAGAAGGATGCTGAGATATGCATTTTGGCGTTCATTGATGTTCGCCTGAAGACGAATGTCTTCAAGCATTTGCAGAGCCGAATCAGGAGCCGTGGAAATAAGGGCTTCTGCTTCTGCAATTCGGTTTTCGATTGTTGAGTGTCTACTGCATGAGAGAATCAACCCCGACCATATAGTAAACACAATTAGGATAACTAATCGTGAGAGTTTCGTTAGATTTTTTATTTGCATATCACTATGTCGGATAAAATAGTGTCAGAACAGATATCCTAAAGATAGACCTATTGATTGGTGAAATTGAACGCCTGGAGTCAGCCTATGATTCATATATGGATCGTGTATTCCCGGCATGTCAAAACCCTGATAGATTTTCCTAAGACCATGCTGGACATTGATTCCTATCTGATAATGTCTGTAAAGCAGGCATTTTGCTTCCATGCATAGTCCAAAATCAGATCTATGATTAATAGCCGTGATAAAGGATGGCATTGACATCTCCGAGACGTTTCCGTTATCATCCATCTTTATTTTCGACTTTCCGCCTAATAAGTATGCGTAATAAAAACCACCGGCAACCTTTATTGTATAGTTAGGCCGGGTGTAACCTTTATAACCAATGAGAAAAGGAATGTGAATATAGTCGCCGTGGACATCTATTGATGCTTTTTCATATGAAGTCGGGACTTCGCCCTCGGGAGTGTATTCATAGGTTGTCCATAATGATTCATCGTATCTATGCCGTGAGGAATAGAATGCTCCGGATGATAAATAAAGTTTGTCGGAGACGGGGATTTCCAGATTCACCCCTGCATTCCAGGAAAGACGTGAAGACAATTGAGGCATTGCCTCGATCCCGACATTGACTTTTGCCTCAAGAATAAAGGAAATGCTTGCAGCTATGGCAATCAATAGCAATCTAATACACTTCATCATTACATGGTCTATATTTGGAAAAAGATTTATTATCCATTCGATTATAGAACGGCCAAATTATTTCAAATAGTATATAGGATGATATCTAAATGAAGCAAATTATTTAAATTTAGCAACCTTTTTTACATTATGGAATTAAATCGTAGAATTATTCATATAATAATTGATAATTCAAGTTTCGGTTGTCTTAGTCCATTATGATTTAATACCTCAATCTTTAAAAATGCGTAGCATTCTCTGCGTGCTCCAGCCGATGCGAAGCAGGCTGTTCTCTCAGTGAGCTTGCTACAACCGAGTCGCGAAGCTTCCCAAAGCACTGAAGCTTTGCTCCTTTGCGGCCTTTGCGTGATTTTTTTAGAGCTTGCGAAAGTTGAGTTGATAATTATATATATCTTTCAATGATTTGATCCATTGGGTAATTATGTCTAAGACCTCATGAGAAATGGTTTCTTCAATAGTAGCGTATTCAATAGAAGAGCCAGTTTCGCAATGCTGGAACAGATGATTTAAACTATCCAACGACATTATTTTATTTGAAGAGTTTGATGGCAAACCCTTATTTAAAGCACCTAAGTTATTATCGTACGACACTTGGGTGTCTTTAGTGCCATTTAATGCTAATACAGGACAAGCCACTTTCCCTAATCTGTCTCTTAAATCTAAGCCTAAGAAATATTGCATATAGGGAGTCTTAAGTTGCCCAAGCCCAACCTGAATGTTCTGCTTTAACTCTGTCGGTAGATTAGAGGCATCAAGTTTTTTGATTATAGAATCATCTCCATCAAAGGCCAATGTTAGGAGGCCGCAATACTCGTCTACTACCTGTTTAGGATATCCTGCTTTAGAAAGTGCGTAACGATTTTGATCTAAAAGGGTTTCCTTTCCGGAAACTATCATTCCAGCCAGACTGACTATGAAATCAACTTTATTGTCAGCACCTAACATAAATGCTATTGTACCACCTTCACTGTGTCCAAGTACTCCGACTTTATTGAATCTCTTGCGTAAGAGATCAATGCCTGCCAAAGCATCTTTCATTAGATCTTCTGTCGTACAGTTTACAGCGTCTCCTGTAGACTCGCCAAATCCGCGATCATCATATCGGAGAGAGGCAATTCCGTTTCTTGCCAGAGCATCTGCAATCACGGCAAAAGGTTTGTGATCAAAAATCTCTTCGTCACGATTTTGAAGACCGCTTCCGGTCACCATTATCACAACAGGTGTATCTTTGCTGACACCTTCAGGTAATGTCAATGTGCCTTTCAGCACTGCGTCTCCGTTTGTGAAACTGACTTCTTCCAGCGAATAAGGATAAGGAGGCTTAGGAGTCTGTGGTCTAATGGTTAACTTTTCTCCGGGAATAAGAGTCAGAGGAAATGTCATCCCACTTTGAGTAAATTTACCTAATATTTTATCTCCTACGCTTACTCCTTTAAAAGACGCTCCGATAACCGGAATGTTAATAGTTATACCGACGGGAGCCTCTCTCGTAATTTGAATTGGAATTCCCTTCACACCCTGGGAAGGAGAGTCCATGACAGGCTTATCATCGTCCAAATGAAATACAATGGGCAATTTATTACCCTGCACTTCAAGATCCCCTGACCATATCCCGCTTTGGGAATATGCCAAAACAACACCAACCAATATATTCAACAGTATTGAAATTATCCTTTTCATGAAATATCAAATTTTTAGATTCAGTTAAGGCAAAATTACTAAAAATTGGGGTGAAAACAAAAAATATTCAATGAAATTTTGATTGTCCCAATATTTGATGAAGTTTATTTGCTGTTTCATTTTGCGCCTTTGCGTGATGCCTTTTTCAGATCTCTTCCCCAATTCATTTCACTTTAAGAAAGCGCGACAGAGCCCTGGGGACTCTGCGTTATATTTTAGAACTTGCGAAAGTTAAGTGATTTAGATAAAAAAGCATAGCTTTGATATTATCTTATTGTATATCCTAAAGAAAGGTTTGGAATAAGGAGTAAACCATCCAATGGTGCACATTTAAGATCTCCAATGAGAAATGTAAATCCGGCACGCAGAAAAAAGCCACTTTTGCGCTGAAGACGATAGCCTATGTTGAGTGTACCGAAAATATTAAGCCTTACACCTTGTTTTACAGTGTAATGATTCCAGTTTATGAAATTTGTTTCAGTTCTTTTAAGAATACATGGAGTAGCTCCGACTCCAAGTTCAAACTTACTCGCTCTTTTTCCCATAATGGCATTGGCTTCTATGGGGAGGGTCACTCCGGTAAAATCAATTTCATTGTAATAACCATCATATGCGCCCCACCATCCGCCATTATCGAATGTTCCGTTTGTGAATGATACACCGGCGCGGAAGCCGAAAACAGAATTTTGCTTAAATCTCTGGTCATAACCAATTCCAACACCGAAAGATGGTCCTCCGAATTCAACAAAAAGATTGCGGCTAATCAGATCATCTGACGATTTATGATTGATGTTCAAAGAATCAGAAGAAATAGTTGATGTGGAACTATCATTTTCATTAGCTGACATACTGTTGATTGTCAACAATAACATGATGATGAAAACAAAACGGTTAAGCATATTGAATATATTTATTGATTTAAGATTCTCTTGTTCTTACAGATTGGTTAGCAATCCCTTGTTCTTTATCCAATGATTCATGACGATCTGTGTTATAATTCTTTCTATAAGCAAGACGAGAACGAAAGCAAAAAGTCCTACTCATTTATCAACTTTTTTTCATTTTTCAATTCTGGGTCCCGGACATGGCAATTCTTAGTTATTTGTAATTACAGCATCTGCATTCAAGCATTGATATTATATTTTCTTTCCCCAATAATAAGTATTCCATTTGTCTTCAGCGTAGCCGTCATAGAGAACCTTAAAGCCATTTGGAGATGCTCCTTTGATTGCCTCTCCATCAAAATAGACATTCCATTTGTCTTTAGCGTAGCCATAGCCAAGCACTTCAAAATTATTGGCAGTGGCTCCCGAAACCTTTCTTCCATCGAAATATACGTCCCATTTATCTATGGCATACCAATCAGAGAGAACTTTAAAATTGTTTGCTATAATTCCCCTTATCTTCTCTCCATTATAATAGACATCCCACTTGTCTTTGGCGTAGCCATAGCCAAGTGCTTCAAAAGATTTGCTTGTGGCTCCTTTGATTTTTTCTCCACAATAATATACATTCCATTTGTCTTTAGCATAGCCATCTTTCAGAATCGTAAAACTTGAGGCTGACGCTCCATCAACTCTTCTGCCCTCAAAAAACACTCTGTCGTTCGACACAAGGTAAGGGGAGTGGTAACGGCGGTCCTGTTTTTCATTTTGCTCATGCCAACGATGATCATCCAGTCTGTCTTGACAATAAGAATCTACAGTCACCAAACTGAAGAATATTGAAACAATAAATAGTATTTTTCTAATTTTCATGGTCATATGGATCTGATAATAATGGATTTTTAGATAATACGATGGATTCTATTCCATAAATATTTTTTTATTTATCTATTTTGAAGAACAGATTTATATCCCTCTTAGTTGATTAATATAGAGTAAAGCCAAGAGTCCATTACCTTCTGTCAGGATATAAATCTGGAATCCAAAAGAAAGATTCGCAATAAGGAATAGTCTGAGATCTTCAATGAATCTATCCCATGCAATATAGCCTCTTTGGGCAAAAACCTCTTAATCTTCATAATATGATTGTTTATACTTAATTCGCAAAGTTAATTCTTTTTTTCCAAAGAATTATATACCTATGTATACATTTATGCAGATAGATGTTAAAAAATGGAAACATATATGTTTTTTGGTTAACGAACGTTAAATATAATATATGAATATTGGGTTCTTCCCCAAATTAGTTGAAATATGAAAAGTTCTAAAATCCGCGACAGCAGGCGAAGCCTCTCACTATAAGAACGCACAATTGATAAACAGCAAAGGCATCCGTATAGCATAATTAATTATTGTGGAAACTTGTATCGCATGTAAAATTTTAGTATTTTTGCATTCTAATCAAATCTTAACGTTATGGCAAGGATAAAATACCCAATCGGAATTCAGACTTTCAGCGATATCATAACTGAAGGGTTGTTTTATGTAGATAAGACAAACCTGATGTATGACATAACTGATAATTACCGATACGTATTTCTGAGTCGTCCCAGACGTTTTGGCAAAAGCCTGCTGATGTCTACTCTTGAGGCATACTTTAAGAGTGAAAAAGAACTGTTCAAAGGTCTTGCCATAGAGAAACTTGAAAAAAATTGGATATGTTATCCGGTTTTTAGATTTGATTTTAGCCCTGCTAATTATGTCGATACAACTCGACTGATGGATAGGATTAAAGGATGTCTGGACTCAATAGAAAAAGAGTATTCTATTTATGCTTCCAATAAAAATGTTTCTGAAAGGTTTCAAGAGCTTATCGAACTTGCATACGAAAAAACTGGTCATAAGGTCGTCATACTTATTGATGAGTATGACAAACCACTCCTTGATTGCTTGCATGAGTCCGATCTTCATGAAAAGATAAAATCTGAGCTTCGCAGCTTTTATTCTGTAATTAAGGCATCAGATCGTTACATTAAGTTTGCTATGCTCACTGGTATTACTAAATTTGGTAAAATTTCAGTGTTCAGCGGCCTCAATAATCTAAAAGATATATCAATGATTCCGAAATACAATGCTATCTGTGGAATTTCGGAAACTGAGTTTCGCCAAGATTTCAAAAAGCCTATAGTATCCTTTGCTGAAGAGCATGATATTTCGGAGGAAGAAGCATGGGAAAAGTTTAAGTTAATGTATGATGGCTATCATTTTGCATCGCGAGGCGAGGGCATATATAATCCATTTAGTGTCATCAATGCATTCGATGAGAGTGAATTGAAAAATTTCTGGTATGGAAGTGGTTCTCCGTCCTATCTTATTCGCTTGATAGAAAGAAATAATTACAAACTCGACAAAATAGAAGGACAGACAAGGAAAGAAGATCAACTTAATAACATTTCCGATTCAAACAAGGATTTTATACCTCTTTTATATCAGTCAGGATATCTTACTATTAAGGATTATTTCAATGATACTCAAGAATACCTTCTTGGTTTCCCCAATAAAGAGGTTGACACATCTTTTTGGAATTCCCTTGCAGATCATTTTTTCCTTGGAATGGATGGATGTTCCGCATTCAATCTCAGGAAATGTCTCCGTGATGTCAATGAAGGACATCCCGAAGAATTTATGCAGAGCATGAGGAGTCTTTTCGCAGATACGAACTCAGAATATGAAAAAGACAAGGAGATACACTTCCAAAACATGATGGCCATAGCTGCCAAGATGATGGGATTGACAGTTCGTACAGAGATTCATTCTGCACGTGGAAGATGTGATATGCAGATATTTACTTCATGTTTTGTGTATGTATTTGAATTCAAGATAGACAGTAATCCTGAAGAGGCATTGAATCAGATTTATGAAAAAGGTTATGCTATTCCATTTGAATCAGATTCAAGGACTGTATTCTTGATTGGTGCAAATTTCTCAACATCCACTCGTACTCTCGATGAGTGGATTATCAAAAAACTAATATAGTGTTATTACTTAAGCAAATTCCTTACTACGACGGCATTATTATGAGCACGGTCGTGTGATGAAAAAAGGAGTGTCACTGTAGGTTTATTGGCAATCTCTTTTCGGAGAGCATCAAAAGCGGGATTCTTTGAAAGTTCCGCTTTATATTTTTCTTCAAATTCTGTCCATCTGTTTTCGGGATCTTCATGAAACCATTCGCGAAGATCCGTAGATGGTGCGATAGACTTATCCCACGAATCGTAATGAAAAGTTTCGTGTGATAGACCGCGAGGCCATAGCCTATCGATATATACTCTATATCCGTCTGCCGGGGATTCCGGATCATATGCCCTTTTCAATTGAATAGTCTGTTCCATAGTATTTTTGTTTTGATACTCTAACAAATTCGAAATGCTATTAGTTGGCTGGAAGTCACATTCGCCTCTTTTCGTTCTTTCCGGCTCCTGTTCCTTTATATCTTGATTTCGACTTGTTGAAGTAATATCTTACTGTGAGGTTTACGTTTCTCGGCTCATGATGATTATACATGTAGTTCTGGATATCACCACTGTATATCGTCACTTTATTTGATGCTTTGTCAAGAAGATCCACTGCTTTGAGCTGTAGCACGAGGCTTTCGTTGAAGAAAGACTTTCTGACACTTAGGCTCAGTTGCTGAGTAGGCTCTATATAGCAGTTCTGACTGTTTGCCGAGCTGTAAAGCCATATGTCTGCTCCAATCTGCCAGTCGCCTGGAAGGGTAAATACGTTGTCAAGCGTAAAGGAATACATCGGTTTATTAAAAGATGTCATTACTCCGTTATAAAGTATAGAAGAGAACTGTTTGAACATCCCTATCTCAGGAGTGGGTTGCCAGCAACTAAAAGACAGTTGTGCGCCAAGTGTAAACTGAAAATATTGATAGTGAGGTACATTCATGAATGTCATTACCTTAACTGAAGATCCATCTGCATAATTCCGTGTTGTGTTGAATACCGCATCAAGTTCATGGACATACATCATTACTGCATAGAAATATCTCCACATGCCCATAGCCTGCAAATTGTATATTCGGGTTGGTTTCAGCAATGGATTACCTGCTTGATATACAAATCTATTGACGTATTTCACTTTCCCGTCAAGTTTTCTGTATGAAGGTCGTTTCATTTTGTTGGTAAAGTCAAAAGACAGTCTTACATTACCAATCTTAGCGTTTACTGCCAAGGATGGAAAAAGATTGGAGTATCTTCGTGAAATCTGTCCATCAGAAGAAAAATCATCAGTATATTTAAAATCAGCGTATTCATAACGAAGACCCAATGAAACATTCCATTTTCCGAAGCTTTGCGATATATTTGCAAAAGTGGCTATGTTTTTTTCATCAATCTGTGTGTAAGAATTCTCAATGGGAGCCCCTTCATACTTATATCTGTAAGAAAGTTTAGATCCGGTGTATTCTTCTCCTATCTCAAAGTCTCCTTTCCATACAGGAAACGAAACGATAAGTTTTTCTGCCAAAAGTCGATTTTTTGTAAGACCATTGGAAAGGACTTTCTGTTCGCTTGCATTGTCACCGAAAGGATAATCCGAATGAATATCATCATCTATATTACGATTCTGCATAATATCGGCATTGAAATCAATGTTTAGATTGTCGATGCTTCCGTTATAGTACATATTTGCTTCTTGCGATGGGAAATAACTTGATGTGCTCCGATAAAGTGAAGAAAAGCGTTCATATACTGAAGAAGTGACATCTTCAAGTCTGCGGCTCTGCGTCTCGAGATGTCCGTCATTACTGTATTTTGCCCTGCCAAGCCGGTAATATCCACCAAAAGAATGATTTGATGGAAGCGTGTAGCTGAATCCTATTTTTCCAAAGAGATTGTCTGTGTTTAGGACACTGCTATTGCATAGAGACTGGACAAATGTATCCCTTCCGAATGTCGTCATTTCGTTCACATCTTCATATTTTCTTTTGCCGTCATATAAATCGATGTTCCCAAACAATTCAAGTCTGTTGTGACGATAGCGCATGTTCAGTTCAAAGGTATTTCTTGCATATTCCCATATGCTGAGGGTTTCATTCACATCCACGCCCAAACCCTCTCCCTTTGGAGGAAGAGTCTTTATCTTAATTACGGAATTGATATCTGAAGAATATGATGCGCCGGGATTTGAAATCAATTCGATTGACAGTATTTCATCTGATTTCAATTGCTGAAGCTCAGTTATATCTCTGACCAAATGGCTATTTATATAGACTGTCGGTACACCACGACCGAAAACATTTAGTTCTCCATTTATTCCGGTCACCATTGGAGTATGCGTCAATACTTCGTAAGCATTTCCCATTTTAGAAAGCACACTGTTCTGCACGTTAGTCACTATTGCATTTCCTTTCAGCTGAGTTTTAGGAATATTTCCGTTGACAATTACCTCATCGAGGATAATATCAGCTTTTTTCATTACTATATTCCCTAAATTTGCCGTCTCATTTATACTGATTTCTATATCTTCATATCCAGCTTTTGATATTTTGACAGTAGTGGCTGTCTGGTTATCCTCAATTGAAAATAATCCTGACTCGTTGGTTGTTGAGCCTGTTATAATTGTACTGTCAGTCATTAAAACTACATTTGCAAACACAATTGGTATGTCGGACGTATCTACAACTCGTCCGCTTACTACCTTACCGAAAACGGTGAAAGGCAATAACAGTGCGATAATAATTAATTTGAGTTTCTCTTGTTCTCTCGTATTGATTAGCAATCCCTTAGCGCAGGAACTGCGCTTATTCTCTGCGAGCGCCGGGCGATGCGAAACAGCCCGTAATCTTAGCGTGCTTGCGATAACCGCGATGCGAAGCTTCCCTATGTATTGAAACTCTGTGCCTTTGCGTCCTTTGCGTGAGAATTTTAGAGATTGCGAAAGTTGAGTGATTAAAATTCTAACATTCATTCTACTAAAAATTTTAGAAATAAAAAAACTTGAGTAAATACCCTCAGTGTTCTCAGACATTAAGCGAACTCTGCGAGATGCCACCACAAAATTAGGAAGAAAATCGGCCGGCTTCCCTTAGTTTAGTCTCCTTTAGTCTTAGTTAGTCTTAGTTTTGTTGAAAATATGGTCGAAATGAACTATATTTGCAAAATGAAACGCTTGAAAGAGATAATGTTGATGGGTTTGATTATCGCTGCAGTCGCAGTGATTGCGGCCACCTGCAATCTTATTCGTTTATATGAATATGAAAAGGCGAAGACTTTGGATATAGTGAGAACCTGCGCTGAAAATGCTGATATCCTGGAGATTACAAGTAGAATGGAGAGCAATGAGAAAGCGAGTCAGGCATTTGTCAGGCTTAATGCCTTCATGGAGATGGCGCAACAAAAAGACGGACGTATTTCCGGAACAGAACATTCTGATACAATTCAGACCTCACTTGCAAGCCTATTGCGATTTGGACTTGAATTTTCTGAAGGTAAATATAATACGAATTTCAGAGTGCTTGACAGTATTTTTATGGCTGAACTCAACAGGCATGGCCTTTTTCCCTCTTTTGCTGCTATATTGCCCTTTGACTCAGTTCCCGCTACTCAAGAATCGATGTGGAAGACGGAATTACGAACAACTCCAAATGCTCGGACGATAAGATATGAAGTGTATGTATCGCCATTACAGGGCAAAGTGTTGTCCCGTATGTGGGGTATAATCATACCATTCACACTCATAATAGTCGTATTTTCTTTTCTTTCGCTCTATTTGCTTCGTATTATTAAAAGATTACGTACTCTGGATCAGATGAAGGATGACTTCACCCATAATATGACGCATGAACTTAAGACTCCCGTTGCTGTGGCATATTCAGCCGCCGACTCTATGCTCCGATATTATGATCAGAGCGATGAGTCCAGAAACCGTAGGTTGCTAAACATTATAATGCAACGTCTGAGCCATCTCTCAGGAATGATAGAGAATATACTCTCCATGAGTATGGAACGTTTTAATTCCATCCATCTTAACGTAGAGTCTGTCAAGCTTAAACCTTTTATAGAGGAGATATCAGGTCTGATTGAGCTAAAGGCAGGCAAACCAGTCAATATCGAGATTGATATACCGGATGATTTTGCCGTTAATGCAGATTCTCTCCACCTTGGGAATATGATTTCAAATCTACTCGATAATGCAGTGAAATATTCAGGGGATTCAGTATCGATAAAGATTTCTGCCAATAATTGCTCCCTCGTCATTACCGACAACGGTATCGGAATATCCAAGGAGGACCTTCCCTATATTTTCGACAAGTTCTTCCGTGTCTCGTCCGGTGATAGATATGAAGTAGGTGGTTATGGCCTTGGACTTTACTATGTAAAGCAGATAACGAAGCTTCATGGGTGGACAATAATGGCTGAAAGTAATCTGGGTGAGGGAACGATATTTAAAATTAGATTGAAAGAAGATGAAAATGGATAAGGTTTTGTTGGTGGAGGATGATTCTACACTTTCATTCATCATAGAGGATGCCCTAATGCGAGAGGGTTTTGATATGGTTTGCGCTTCCAATGGAGAAGATGGATTGAAAAAGTTTAAGGAAAGTAATCCATCTATAGTTGTCGCCGATGTAATGATGCCGAAGATGTCAGGCTTTCAGATGGTTGAGCTTATAAGGGCGATTGCTCCGACAGTGCCCGTCCTGTTCCTTACCGCTCGCACAGCCATTGATGATGTGGTCAAAGGTTTTGAATTGGGAGCCAACGATTATATACGCAAGCCTTTTCAAATCATAGAACTCATAGTCAGGATAAAGGCACTTTTGAGTCGGAATCTCCATGGAAGAGTAGAGGATTCAAGATTGTCGGTAGGTGACTGTTCTCTTGATTTCGCATCGCAGGAGCTGAATGTCGGAAAAGACAGGATAGAACTGACGCATATCGAGGCTTTGATACTCGATGAGCTGTTCCGTCATCCAAATGAAGTGGTGGAGGCGAAAACTCTTATGTTTCGCATTTGGCAAAACGATGACTACAACAACCTCAACCGTCTACACGGCTTCATCTACAAACTAAGGAAATACTTATCAAGATCCACATCACTCGAGCTCCTTAACGTCCGAGGCATAGGCTATAAACTTTCAAAAAAAATCATGACCTCGGATTTTGTCCCAGGTCATGATAGATATTTTCGGCTTTCTTAAAGCATATTATATTTATTTTAGCAACTTGCCGTTTTTGTCCATATTTAATGTTATATATACCGCATTGCCGGATCTATTATAGCTCTTATTGTTGCACTGCACTTCTTCGATAGTTGCTTTTCCTCCCGAAGCTGCTGGCGGACGGTTAGCAATATATTTTATATGGCATTTAAGTTGCAATTTATCTTTCTTAAATTTGATTGTCATTTTTGAAATGCCGCTTGCTTCTTTGTGATCGTTTGTCCATTTCATGTCACTTTGATCCGGAAGCTCCGCTTCAAAAAGGATTGCCTTCTTTTCTCCTTGGTTTATCACATCATATCTTATTCTTGAATGAGATCCATCTCCTTCTATTTTGATGGCATCTAGAAATTCCTTGTCTAAGAGAAGGTCCTGTCCTTTTCCGTCAACACATGATACTACGATTTGGCAAGAATCGGTGGAGGCTTTAATGGGAGAGTACTCTCCGTTGTCGCATGATGGCAATATTGCGATAGACATTATTGCCAAAACTAAAGATAAAAATGTTTTCTTTTTCATAATTGAATACTATTTGATTTGATTCAACCCTATGACGAAAACTCTTCTCAAAAGCCCTATATTCTTAATGATTATTTGCTATCATTAACATTGGTTAATGATATGAAGGCATAGATAATGGATTTCTATTATTAGAAGATAAGAAAGAACTTTCTTTGAAAAAAGCAATAATTATATTAATTTTGTATAGAAAATATAAGAGATATGAAAATAAGAGTGAGTGTGATCGGTGCCGGCAATATGGGAGGTGCCGTAGCGAGAGGGCTGGCAGAGTCAGCTGAGAAGTATGAAGTGAGGGTGTCTAATCCTTCTGTCTGCAAACTCGATGCCATCAAGTCCGCTTTCCCCGAAGTCATGACTACAAGGTCAAACTATGAGTGTGCCCAAGTTGCCGATGTGATCATCCTTGGCGTGAAGCCCTGGAAGGTGAAGGAGGTAATTGACGAACTCAAGCCGATATGGTCATCAAAAGACTCAAACTCAAAGCCAATCCTTGTGTCGATGGCTGCCGGAATTGACATAGCATCCTTACGAGAAATGGCAGGGGAGGGCATTGCAATATATAAAGCAATCCCCAACACAGCAGTAAGCGTAAAGTGTGGCGTTACGTTTGTCAGCCATGAGAAATCAGACGAGGAGAATGATCGTATAGTCTTTGATATTTTTTCAACTCTCGGACTGACCGAGATTGTCGAGGAGCGGATGCTTGATGCCGGAATGGCTGTAGCCTCATGCGGCATGGCTTTTATGATGAGGATGCTCAGGGCAATGACAGAAGGGGGTGTGGAACTCGGCCTGTATGCGTCAACGGCACTCCGGGCTGCTGCCGCCACAATGCGTGGTGCAGCTGAGCTTATAGAGAAAAACGGACTGCATCCGGAGCAGGAGGTCGACAAGGTGACAACTCCGGGCGGCTTGACAATCCGAGGCTTGAACGCTATGGAGGAAGCCGGATTTTCCGGAGCTGTGGTGAAAGGTCTTCGGGCATGCGTAAAGTGAAGATGTTAAATAGACAATTCTGACATTATGAAGCATCGTTATACGTTTTTTTTAGGGCTCGCATTGGCGAGCAGTATGTTTTCTCAAGGTGTTGAGGGTCATGAGGTAAGGCCGATAAATGATAAATGGCGCTTTCATTATGGATTCCAAGCTCCCGAGTCTGAAATATCAGACGTTACTCTTCCTCATACGTGGAATCGCAAAGACGCGATGTTTGGCAATAAAGATTACTTCCGAGGTCTTTGCAACTACTCTCGAAAATTGCCGGCAGACCTTAAGAAACCCGGAAAAAGAGTGTTCTTGAAGGTTAATGCAGCCCAAACGGTTGCTGATGTATTTATCGACAATCATTTCGTTGCTCAACATAAGGGTGGATACACTGCGTTCGTGACAGAAATTACAGGTTTTCTTAATCCCGGAAAGGAGAGCAAACTGGAGATAAGGGTCAGTAATGCACCTACCATGGATGTGGCTCCAATTTGCGGTGATTTCAATATCTATGGTGGACTTCCGAGAGG